>NVVH01000032.1:0-6832 GCA_002402135.1 Fidelibacterota bacterium
CGTAGGCGATTTCGTCCAACAGCTCCAGTTCGGCTTCGGGATCCTCCGAACGGTACAGTTGATAATAATCAACGGCGGAGGAGGCTGTATCGGGTGTCCAATACAGCTTAACAGAATTCGTCACCGCATCAATGAGCTGTCCATGATAGGCGTGAGGCCAGTCCTGATATCGCCCAAGACCACCGCTGTCTGGAGGAGCGATGGAGTTATTCTCGATATCGATGATAATTATCTCATCGATGGATTCGGGCTCTACGCCCGCCACTTTAGACTTCATGCGGGCATCATAAGAAATATACTCGTAGCCGTCGAGCAGTGACTTCAGTGTGGGAATCCGTGATGACCCCCACCCGATGATCAATCCAACTGCAAGACCGATGCCGGCTCCGATAATCACTCTTTTTAAAATGTCAGACATAAGTCAATACTAATCTATAATAATACAGATTACTCAGTGTCCAGTTCTTCGTTCCACTTTACCCAGTCAGACTGAGCATCAGCCTCTTTATCGAACTCAAACATGTGGTACTTTCCATCTGCCCGGAGGTTGATCTGCATCCCTTCCACCAGACTGATCCAGTCTTCCAGGGACACTTCATAGGGTCCGGCTACTTGAGTAGGCGCTTCAATCTCCTGAACCGGCCCTAGCCGGAATTTCGGGGGTCCGCCCTGCTGCTGTTTTTTCTCCAAGGCATCCCGCCGCATCTTCTGCAGATTTTCCGGACGGTTCACCTCCACTTCGCCCTGATAGACTAGGACGGAACTCTCTTCTTCACCGGCCTCCACTCGATACTTAGTACCACGAATAGCTGCTACGGCAGTGGGCGTTCGGACGACTACGTTTTTCTTTTCACCGAAGCCGGCTTTGGCAGAGACCCAGACATTCCCTTTTTTAAGATTAGCGTTGTAATCCTTTTTCATTCCCATGACATCTGCCTGCAGCAGCTCCAGCTCAGACTTCTCACCGATACGCATTTTCCCGCCGCCGGTGAGAGATATTTCCGCCCGTGACTTGGCGCGAGTCCTAATTTTGTCGTTTACGTAAACCGGCTGCTTCACCCCTGCTTTTTTCCACTGATCACTTCCGGCTTTCTGTACCTCAACCCTACCCAACGGTAATGTAATGATGCCAAACCGTTTCCCTTGCTGAGCACTCCCCACAAAAACGATACAAAACAAAACCATTAAAGTTGATAAAAGATGTCTGCGCATGTGATTGTCCTCCCTGAATCAGCAAGTTATAAAAAGTCCTCCCTATTTTCATCAAATATTAAGAAATCAGAAAATAAAATAAAAAAGGCCGCACACAAGCGACCTTAGCCTAGCATTTTCCCAAAAAGGTTATTTCAAAAGGATAAGTTTCTTCGTCTTGGCGAACTCCATCTGACCGTTTTTCGACACCTCCAGACGGTAGAGATATACACCACTTGATACAGGTCGATCCTGACTGTCTTTGCCATCCCATATTACGAAGTGCCCTCCACTTTCATAAGGTACGTTTGATAAAGGTTCAGCTACCTTCCGCCCAACCAGATCATATATTGCCAGACTCACCTCGTTCCCCTTCGGCAGATTAAACTGGATAGTGGTAAGGGCATTGAAAGGGTTCGGTATGTTCTGAGCCAAGCGGTAATCAGACGGAGTCAGTTCCAGATCATCTAACGCTTCACGAGTAAACCCCGGCGGACCGGCAATGAGCTCAAACTCACGCGGTGTCTCCGAGCCGTTAGCGACAAACTCGTATTCTATCTCGGTTGACAGATTTTGTACAATGTCAAATGCCACATCTACCAGGAAAAGCTCCCATCCGAGAGGTAGTTCATCCGGCAGCTCCACGGAAAGTGATACATATCCGGATTGGTTCGTGATGACTGTGAACGGCCATATGTGGCCTGCTTCCGTGTCACTTCGGATATCGCGACTGTAGCGGCCGGGCTGATTAACCCAATCGCTATTATCAAATGCCAGCATCACATAATTACCGATGACAGGCGGCTCGTGGCGGTCTAATGCATCCCAGCTTGAGCTCGCACCCACATGTGCACCAAATACATTTTCCGTATCTGTCAGATCACCGGATGTCGCTTTCACAGAGCCGTGCCATGTCAGTTCCTCTGCTGTAGTCCGAGACATGCTTCCGGATCCCAGAGGATCGAAAATTATAGTGGTGGGGTTGTGTGCATATATCCAGACTCCATCACCGGGAACGAAACTGTTTGTGGTTGTGTAACCGGAGCCAGTATAGCGGTACAAGACCGGCTCGATGTCAGCATTATTGTCCTGCAGATCACTAAAGCTTAAGGAAAAGTTGTAGGGGTTAGCGACCATATTCCAACCAGATATAAGATTTATGGGACTACTGCTCAACATCTCAATAGAGGCACCCTCTGCGGATGTGAGTGAAGCAGGATCTCGAGTGATAATCCAAAATGCCTGACCAATTTGAATGTTGCCGAAGTGGTATTCAGAGTAATCTGTACCGTTCCACTTGAACATGCGCCAGACAGATGCATCATATGAGCCCAAATCATCCTCAAAATGGGTACTGGGGTCACCATCATATATATAGCCGGGAATGGAAATCATACGATACGTCTCCGCAGATGTACTGCCCAATGAAATCCCATTATATTCAACCTGGATATCAGCCGTGTCGGTGAATGTCTCCTGCTGGAGTGAATCCCTGGCGGCGATAAAGCCAACGAGACCTCTACTGGTTATGTCACTACCTGGAATAGTGGCTTCATAATTATCGTCGCTTACTTGAATAAAGGTGGATTCTTTGTCATTTCCTCCACCCACATGATACTTCAGGAGGGCTCTTTCCAAGCCCCCCTCAGCCACTATTTGCGCAACAAATGTAAGGTCTTCCCCTTCCATAACAGAACTGGGAATATCCCCTGAAATGGCTGGTGGATTAACAACAAAATTTCCTGAAGTAGAATCACTGCCCACGGTCCACTCGCTGAATGAACTCTGATCATTAGCACAGATCAAACTGTTTCCTTCGTCATACTCGATATCAGAACTGTTTACCTCCTCCCAAGTACCATCGGAGTACGCTGTACGCCTGAGGATCTTAAGCGATTGAAAATCATCTATTCCTTCCAGATCGTTAAGATCAAAACAGAGATCAGCAATAAAATCACCATCTTCCAAGTTTGATAAGATCTCCCAATACCGATCGGCAATTGCCATATCCTGATCTCCGTCAGGATTGGCCGGCAATGCCCCGTCTACCAGGGTCACAAACAATCCACCATCATCTGATGATAAGCTGCTGAAATCAACGGTCATTGATACCTGATCTGTCAAGTCGTAAAAACCTAACTCAATGCTATCGATATAGCTGTTAGTGATACCCACTTCACCCGCAGCATACACTACCACGCTGTAGTCAATTGTTTCGATCTCCGTAGTGGCGTTACCAAGTTCAAACGTTATGGTCCCATTCCATGTATCGAGTCCTGCCGGCGGAGTAATAACCATGGGCGCCCCATAAGTCTCTCCAGGACCAATAAAAATGGGATAATCCTCAGTTTCCTGTGGGTATAAATCTGCTGGCTCAGAACTGTAAATATCCTCTATCTTCAGATCGCCATCACTAGCTACATTCGATATAAGTACCACAGCGGTATCACTACTTTCTTCTTCCCCCACCCAGTAGAGGTGGGCATGTTCCGTAGAAAACTCGCCCAGTGCTCCTCCTGAATCGAGGATAGTAAAATCGTTATCACTCCCATCATTTGTGGATGGGTTTCCGGGGTCTTCAATGGAGATACGGCAGTTGGGTGAATCCGCACCATCAGGGATTGTCCAGTTGTAAGACTGATCTGTTGCGTTAGCACTACCGATAAAGTAGTCGAAGCTCCCGCCGCTATTCTGAGAAAGGTAAATATCGAGCCCGATGCTGCCGCCGGTCCAGTCCCATGTGATGGTCATCTGGTCACCTTCAGTGAAAGTTTCACCGCCGTTAGGATAGTTAACGGTCACCTGCTCGCCACCGCCACCGCTGATCTGGAAATAGTCGCTGAAATCTTCTACGCCGGATACGGTGTGGACAACTTTTACCTGATAGTTATTCCCATCTTCTATATAATTAGGTATAGACCAAAAATAGTTGCCGCCAGAACTTTGGGAAAGAATCGATCCCTCAATCCCTTCATCGATATAACCATCTTTCCACAGTTCAATATCCACGTAATAATCAGAGCCGTCTGAAGTGTTAGAACTCCACTCGATGGATTCTCCGGTGCCGGCACTCCAATTAGATCCAGAGTTCGGTGAACTTATGTGAATATCAGTAGGGCCACCACCGCCGCCACCACTGCAGTCTTGCAACATAAACGTACCCAAATCAACTGTTCCGAAGACGTCTACATCATAGATACTGTAATCAAAGTCATACCCCTCATCACAATTTTCCGGACCACTATTGGGGGAGCCGTCACCATCAAAGAAAAATGCAACGAGATAGTTATCACCTTCCTCAATACCATCAATATAATCGTAGAAGTTTCCGGTGGCAAAATCGTGCCAAATAGGACCGAGACTGACATCTGGACTTTCATCAGGATTGCCATCGTAAAATACACCTACATGGATATTCCCTGAGACGGATTGAGGAGATTCAATTGCGAAGTCTATCTGGCCATAGGAACCTTCGACATAAACGTATACCTCATTCGTTTCATAGCGGGAAAAACCGCCCTGATCGTACATCCACAATTTGTAGTAATTATCACCTTGTGGGAGGAAATCGTGCGTCACGTTTGTATTATTGGGATTAGTCTCAGAAAAGATACTCTGATCGGCCTCATTTACACCACCGTATGTATTCCATCGAAGTTCATACTTGTCAAACTCAGCGTCACTGTCAGGCCAGCGATCCCACTCCAGCATAACGTAATCAGAGCCGACATCGGTATACCACAGTTGCGGATCCATGGAGCCGCCAATGGGCTCATCCGTATTCCACGCTTCAGCTCCGACGATCAAACCATCATGACCGTTACCACTTTCATCGAACACCGTGGTACCGAAGCCCTCATTGCAGTGCCATAGCAAGTGAACACCTGCACCAGCGGAATAGTAATTGCTATACGGGTCGAAATTGTTGCCGCCGTAGATACCGGTGTCGCTCATCCGCACGATGTCAATAAGTCCCCACAGATTCTCCCCAACATAAATATTTATATCATCAGGATTTTCAGGCAGATACCCACCGCCTAAAAACGAAGCCACTCCCATACCATCTAAGTAGATGTTGAGGTTTTGTGAATCGGTATATTCAGCAGCGATGTGGTACCACTCATCAGTCACCAGCGAGACAGTGTATTCTACCTGACCGATACCGTACAGTCCAAAGATGAATTTCTGCTGGGTGCCGTCGTACTCAAGGATACCCCAGTCCTCCCGCCGGAACAGCTCAAATTTCTCACCGGTTCCCGGAACGTAGAATACCTTAAAGAACAGTTCAAAGGTGAATTCGGGTCCTCCATCATAAGCAGAGAAACCGGTTTCCACATGCTCACCGCCGTTAAATTCCAGGGAATAGCCGCCAGTTTCATATTCATAATTGAGATCAAAATCAATATTGGTAGCAAAACCATCTAAGACTTCAAAGTCGCCACTCTTTCCCTGCAGTTCCTCAGGGTCTGGGGAGTAGTTACTGTTAGCATCTACAAAGGCTCTGACMTYGTAGCCGTAACCATCCGAGATGCCAGACTCATCAAATTGATAGTACTGATCTGATGGAAAGGYAACAWACYRATTTTGCCACCAATCGGGATCCCAMTCCTCTCCGCCGTTATCTGGACYAAACAATCCKAYGATCAGTTCYCCTGAGACAGACTCWTCAGAATGAAGATTCCCKGAYAYAAAACCGCCCKCACYGCCRCCRCTGATCTGGAAATAGTCGCTGTAAYCWYCYACRCCGKWRTMMRSANTNGGNTAAACCCTTATCTGATAGTTAGAGCCGTCAGATATGTTATTAGGGATATACCACTGATAGCTGTCCGCTGAACTGTTGCTTGGATATTCCCCTACAATCCATTGATAGTAATTACCATCTCTCCACAGTTCAATATCCACTTCATAATCCGAGCCGTCAGGAGTATAAGAACTCCATGAAATTGATTCTTCGGAGCCTGCAAACCAGACGGACCCAGAGACCGGCGAGGTCACGTTGATCCAATCGGGTCCACCGCCACCGCCGCCACTGATCTGGAAATAGTCGCTGAAATCATCTACACCAGAGTCAATATGGGCAACTCTTACCTCATAATCATTGCCATCCGGGAGGTAATCAGGAATGGACCACCAAAAGCTGCTCCCGGAACTGGAGCTCTGCAAATCTTGATCAATCAGTTCATAGTAAGAACCGCTTTTCCACAGTTCAATATCCACAGTATAATCCATATCGTCGGAAGTAGAGGAATTCCACTCGATGGGTTCACCGGAGCCGGCAGTCCAATTAGACATACTGTTTGGCGAGGTTACTTGAATATAATTAGGGCCACCGCCACCGCCGCCACTGATCTGGAAATAGTCGCTGTAATCTCCCACGCCGGAGTCCACATGGTAAACCCTTATCTGATAGTCATTTCCATCTTCGAGATACCCAGGTATGGACCACCAAAAGTTGCCCCCGAAACTGCTACTCTGATAGCCACCTTCAATCTCTTCATAGTAAGAACCGCCTTTATATAGTTGAATATCCACATCATAATCCATACCGTCGGAAGTGTTAGAATTCCAGTCAATGGACTCTCCCATGCCGGTAGTCCAATTAGACATACTGTTTGGCGAGGTTACTTGAATATAAGTANGG
>NVVH01000032.1:6837-21865 GCA_002402135.1 Fidelibacterota bacterium
GCCACCGCCGCCGCCGTAGCTCATGGTTATATCACCCGTATAACCATAACCGCCAGTCACGGTTACCGGAGCCATACCTACTGCCTCTCCCTCATCAGGCATTTGATTACTATTTTCATCAATAAACGCAACCACACTATAATCACCGTCTATGATCCACTCTTCCTGAAAGTCAAACCAGATGTCATAATAGGGGAAGCTTTGCGAGCCCAGATTTCGCTCAGATACACGGTCATTCCAATCCGAAGGATCTGGCATATCAAAAAGTCCAACCAAAACAGTTCCAAAGGTGGATTCACTGCTGCCCACAGTTCCCTCGATCATGCCCCCTGTGCCACCGCCGCCACCGGATGCGCCACCGGKAKCAAGCCAGATATCRCCCACATTAAAGTTAGTCGAGCCTAAGTAAAAGGGGCCATGAATAGCTCCAATCTCGTAGGTATCGGGATAACCATTGCTATCCTGATCAACAAAAACTATTAGATAGTATTCATTACCCACATTAACATTGAAAAATTCTACCTGGAAATTGGTAAGGTTAGCTGGGAACGAAAAATTACCCACCCAGGWAGATTCAATKGTGTTAAACCAATCAATTGGATCAGCATTAAAGTCMACGATTCCGGCATAGACCGAACCAGATGCTGACTCATCGCTGGAGAGAGATCCCGTAATAGTGACGGTAGCAACGGCCGGCTGSAGCAGGGCAACCAGCAACACTGTAGCAAGAGTRAGAATTTTTTTATTTGAGGTTTTTTCTTTTCCGGTTTGCATCGTAGTCTTTATCCTACGGTCCTGTTGGCGGATCCGGCGGTACCGGAAGTTGATCTCCAGCTACTGCTGCTTCTTCCTGAGACATAGCATAGGCTGCTCCGGCACCGACTGTTGCCAATATTCCACCCCACAACAGCCAACGACCACCACCCTTCTTTTTGGGTTTCTCTTCTTTCGCGGGCTGCTCGGCAACTATTACTTCTTCGATGCCGGCCAGATCTTTCGTCACAACTTCGAGGAGGTCAATAAGTCCTTCAATTCCGCCCCGGTGCTCCCGCTTGGAGACCCGCTCAATCTCGCCGGTCTGCACATCAAACATACGGGCATCCACTGTATAAAGTTCACCCAGTTTACCAATGCTCCCGGTTATCATCTTCTGCACACCCAAAAGTTTACCAACCTCCACAGCACATTCGGCTGACGTACAGCCTGTCTGCTGGAAGCCCTGTTCTTCCAGGAGCATCTCCATCTGACCGCGTTCTACCACTACGAAGGCTCCTACCGTCACCATCTCCGAGCGGAGACGATCAGTGAGTGTAGCAGCCTCGAGAKCAGAGATACCCCGGCCCTCGAGGTCAAGGATAGCAACGGGGATCCTTTCGGGGTTYTGAGATAGAATTTTCACCGGGAAAGTAAAGAATACCAGTGCCCAGGCAAGATATAGACAAAGTGTTTTTTTCAACATGTGCGTCATAATTATTCCATTTTAGTTCAGGGGWAAATTAACAAATTTCTTCTACCAAGGCTGTGACGGGGATAACAATAACGAAAAAGGGTGGTTTTTGCAAGAGGATTCAGAGGATAAAAGCAATTACCAGGCACTTTGAAAGTGCCGGGTAACTAGACTCAAACTAAGATCACCTCAATAAAAGCATTTTCCGTGTGATGATGTTGTCATCCACGGTAAGAGCAGAAATATACATACCAGAGGCCACTCCCTTTCCAGATACATCCTGCCCATTCCACACTACTTCATAGTGACCGAGATCATACCACCCGTCAGCCAGTGTTATCACTTCCTGCCCCAGTAGATTGAAGATCTTCAGGGTTACCTTTTCTGGCTGGGGCAAAGCAAAAGCTATCCTCGTGGCAGGATTGAACGGATTCGGGTAGTTTTGATAAAGGGCCAGATTTTCCGGCAGAGCTGCCAGTGTCTCCTTCACCGTCCTGTCCACAAAACCAGGTGTACCGGCAATAACCTTAAGATGATAGGGGAACTCCTCCCGGGCATCCGTTATGAGCACCGTTTCCCCGGCGAGGAGGTCACTCTGCTCCCGTGAGAGCAGATCAAGAAKCACTGCTTTAAAATCATCGGGGACTGATCCGTGTATCTCTGGCGTGATCGTCACCGGACTGCTGACCTTCCGCACAAGTAAATCTATATCCCATACACCATCCATCTCATCTGCGGAACGAATATCACTGGAGAAAAGCGGCAGTCCTGTCCCCCATTCGGATCTGTCCATAGCCAGTGAGACATAACCGTCGATATAGGGTGGTTCGGGATTATCATAACTGTCCAGCTGATCCTCGGCACCGGTCAAGCGTCCCACGTAGTTAGCCACATCGGTATATTCACCAGCCGTTGCCTGCAACTGAATTAACCAACCGTCATCCGCTAGATCTGACAGCCGTGCAATTGAACTCCCACTCGCGGTGGGATCCACAGTTAAAGTCTTRTCTGATGTGGTCCGATTGTAAATAGCATAACCGCCCCAAGGAGAAAGTTCGGTGATTAGATCTGACCATCCCTCACTTCCGAGGCCATAGGAAATGGGACCGTGGAACACACCCTGATCGACATCCACTGAGACTTGGAAGGCATACGGCGAACTGATTAGGTTCCATCCAGGCTTGATCGTCAGTTCTGTCCCTTCCATATCAACCGACCTTCCGCCGCCTGTGGTAAAGGTAACATTATCAGCCACCATCTGGTAGAGCCAGTAGCTATCACCAGTTTCAAAGGTGGAAGCGTTGGCCCAGCTGGATCCGGTCCATTTAAACATCTGCCAAGTGGTATTAGAGGAGGTCACGGCGAACTCATCGCCAACGGTGTTAGCTGCCGCATCGTCATCCAGCTCAGCCGGAACTGAAATCATACGCCATTTATCTMTCGGGAAGCCGCCACTGATAGGGCTACTGGACATTGAACTCGTCAGGGAGTTGGCCARGAAGTTTACCGGAATACCTAAGGTATCGGACGACGCTACAAACCCGTGYTCATCTGTAGCCTGGATAAAGTACGCCAAGCCGGTTAGTGTCACATCCGTACCGCCAATCTCGCCACTGTAACTGCCGCCGCCATCGTGAGACATTGCCTCCTGACTATACCCGGATTCTCCACCTACAAGATAAAAGAGGTTTACATCAGATAGAGGAGATTCATCGGATATTGATACAGTTACTGAGACCGGTTCCAAAACACCCGGCTCTGTGGGACTGTAGCCCATACTCGAGATTATAGGTGCCTGTGTATCCTGGAAGGAATTTTCTGAGGCATCTGACATAACTGCCCACTGRCTGAAGTCACCCTGGTTGCTTGCTGTGACTGTCTTGCTCACATCATCTACAGTTAACTCACTGGCAGGAATCACATCCCATTCTTCGCTGATGCCGGCATAATTAGCCCGCTTTGCCAAACGGAGAGCAGATGGATTCTCCACTCCGGCTTGACCATCGTAGCTGAAAGTAATATCCACCACAAGGCCCTCTGGGATTGTGGTACTAATCTCCCAGTAGAAGTTGGCAAAGACAGGATCGGTAATACCTCCATCTGGATCATTAATAGGTGTGTTAGTATCAAAGGGCGGCGTGGAAGGTACCAAAATCACTGAAATATCACCACCATYACTGGTGGCAAAATCAAATATTACACCCAGTGAATTCCCATCACTGTCCTCCATCTGAATAGGTGGCTGGTTACCGGAACCCACCGTAACGTCTCCACTGGCAATATCTGTTCCACTGGATAGAAGTATCAGCGTAACTCCCAGCGTGTCTGTCACATCGGTAAGACCTGGGCCAGAGTTGGTGGTCACACGGATTTCACCGAGGAATGTGCCCGCATCTATCTGCCCAACATTTATAATGTTAGCTGTAATAGTCTGCATTTCGTTACCCGTAATCTGCCCGCTCTCAGGAGAAACCATCAGCCATTCTACAATATTGAGCCACGTTGCATCAACCTCCAAGCTGAAGTCGAGAGGAAAATCGCCTGTGTTGGAAAGCACAAATTCAAAAGATTGCTCCTCGTCCTGTGTCGTCGCCACACCGAAAGAGGTCAATTCGTAGCTRACAGCCGGATAGGTGATACCCTGTCCCTCCAGAATAAACATGGTGACCGGATCGGYAAGCCCCRTGAATTCCATGCTCAGGGAATCAGCGAAAACACCCTGTTCACCGGGTGCGAAGCTCAAGTCAACYTGGAGGGAATCGCCGGGCAACACCACAGGTTCGAGGGTAATATCACCGCTGAACACTTCCGAGGACACAAACAWATTTCCAACGCTCAGTGTRKCGTTGCCGCCGTTATGGATGAAGGCGGCYAGGACGCTTTCCTGATCGGAGAAYACCTGTCCGAAATCAACTGCCTGWCTCACAAGGTGGAACGCATCTAAGTCCACGGGCACATCRTTCATCATGAAGGCGTTTGTATGRAGRGTACCCGTACCACTGTARTGRCCGGGCTCCAAGGCCTGGAACACCGCCAGCAGCGTCGTACTCTCGGACGGRGCGATACTTATGGGAAGGTCCCCTTCAGCAAACGARAGTTCGAAGTTCGMAATTTCCGGCTGGGAGATGCCGAGAATATCCAGGATATCTGATCCATCGTTGGTTACTGTAACAGAAATAGTGCTGTCCGCGATGTTGCCGAAGTGGAGGAAATCTGCGCTCAGCTCGATGCTCGAGGCGATACCCGTACCAGTTAGATCAATGGTTTTATCCGCCTCGTAGAGATCGTTAGACGTCGCTGTCAGAACAGCAGAAAAGAGATCCACTGTATCTGGCGTAAAGGTGACTGTAATGTCCTCGCTTGCTCCCGGCGCAATGGCTTCGAACATCTGGGGCTCTACGGAAAAGAGGCTGTTATCCACCGAAATGTTCGATACCACAAGATCAATTTCACCCACGTTGTAGAGCGTAAACGTTTGAGCGGTGGARGAATCGGCTGTTACCGGACCGAAATCGTAAGATTCGTGGGACAGGGTCAGGAAGGGGGCTATTCCTCGTCCTGATAAATCAATATCTATCTGCATTTGATCGGGATCGTCAGATATAACAGTAAGGGTCGCAGCCACATCTCCCGTATCCTGTGGAGCGAAAGTGACCCACAGTTCAACGCTCCCTCCCGGCGGGATCTGAGTCTCATCCACATCGAAGAAACCACGAGTATTGGCGCCATCTTCTAATGATCTGGAGGAGTTATTCTTTCCCAAGTTCCGTGGTTCTTTAAACAGTCCGTATCTTGCGTTACCGCCACCCACGGACGCAGGGGCAGCAGCTCCTTCGCTTATTTCCACCGTAAAGAGGATGTCCGACGTGTAGACCGAGTCAATTGTAAGTATGTCGTTACCACTGTTCRAAACAGTCAGTATCAACGTACTGTCGCCATTGGCAGCKACGGMMCCGAAAGCGAGGTCATCTTCCGAAGTTTGTACCTCGGGCACTATCCCTTGGCCATCCAAATCCACGGTAATATCACTCTGGTCAGGGTCGTCGTGGACGATGGTGATCGTCTCCTGGTAGCCAACTGAGTCACTGGGCGTAAACGTCACCGAGACTTCCTGTACCTCGGAGGGCGCCAACTCTACAGAGCCTGGAGTTATATCGAAGGCCTCGCCAGTGACAGAGATACTGGAAACCACAAGCTGATCGCTGCCGACATTTTCAATATTAAAGGTGATCGTAAGAGAACTATCCCGGCGGATATTGCCGAAATCAAGTGACGTCTCCGTTACCTGGATGGTGGGGATCACACCCGTACCGGTAAGAATGACAGAATAATCCGGATCCGGTGACTGGAAGCCGTCGCTGGCAATGTGCAGAACATCAAYAAATTCCATCTCGCTGGACGGASTGAAAAACAGTTCAGCCGTTGCMCCTTCACCGGGAAGCAACTCTGAGACTTCCAGAGATACCTCATACTCCTCAGTATCCGTAGATATACTTGAGATATGAAGTGTATCTGTACCTGTATTGGTAATCTCTATATTCAGCATTGCCATACTGTCTCGGCGTACTGCACCAAAATCGAGACTGTCGGCACTGACAGCTATAACTGGAGCAATACCCATACCTGTTAAGGCAACTAAGATGGTATCATCCCCGGACGGATCATCGCTGAGGATCATCAACTCATCGTTGAAGCTGCCCGTATCCTGCGGAGCAAAGGTGATATCTATATCGAGACTGTCGCCCGGTTCCAGTGACCAGCCCCTGGAATCACGACCGCCAGCTAAACGGAGCAGTTTGCCGTCCTTATTCTTACCGTTCTTGCCAGAGTTTTTAATCCCGGAACCTTTCAGCTCAGAACGGGAAGAGCCTATTTTATCCCCTCGCTCCGGCGCGGACTGTGAGCCGCCACTTACCTCTAGGGAGAAGTAATTCGATATTCCGCCGGCAATATAGATAGAATCAACTTGGAGACTAGTGCTCCCGTYATTGTATAAAAAGATTGCGTAAGTATCCGTCTCACCTTCTACCACGTTCTGATCAAGGAAAGAGTGCTCTGTAGTTTCCATCTCTGCTAGCGGATAGCTCACTTCAAGTACACCAGACTGATCGCTATAAAGATCGGCAGTATCCACAGCGGAAATGGCATAGAAGTTCACAGAACCGACGTCGGCAATTAGGTGATCATAGAAAGTATCCGGAGCCGCTACGACATCAATGGAATCCAAAGTTCCTGGATCGAAGCCCTGGTAGATCACATACTCCACCAGGTCACTTTCTGTGTTGGGCTCCCAAGTGACGCTGTGGTAGCTCTCTTGCACCACAAAACCGAGGCCTTGCGGAGTATCAGGCGGCTGCCACGTCTGATCATAATACAAAGCTCCCATATCGGCCACAGTTCCATCAGGGTCCGGTTGACTGGCAGGATCACCGGCATCAATTGCAGGTGAACCCCACTGTAGATGGAAATCACCTTCAGCTGCATCCACAAACAGAGGATCAGCATCTATATTGCCTTCTCCTTCCCAGCTACCGGCTATGTCCGAGTAAGTTACCGTACTTGTACCCGAACCTATGCCGATCTCTCCACCACTATTATCCCAAAAAATAGAATTGTTTACCACCGGGCCTGACAGATCAAGATACAATGCTCCGCCGTCTGTGTAGGCAGTGTTGTCCACCGCTGTCAAATGATCAAGAAGCAGATTGGAGTTGTAGCAATAGATAGCTCCGCCATAAGAAGCGGTGTTCCCCGTAAGCACCACGTTAGTGATGGTTGGACTGGCCCCAAAGACGTAAATACCGCCCCCTTCAGTGGTCACTCCACCGGTGACAACCAGATTCATGAGGATTGTAGATTCATCCTGGCCATTGTCAATCATAATCACACTGCCCTCACCACTTCCTTCAATAATGGTGGCTCCATCCGGCACACCCCGCAAGACAACATTCACTGCAGGTAAAATTAAATCCTCTGAATAGGTCCCTGCCGCAACAGAAACTGTATCCCCCGCCCAGGCGCTGTCCAAGGCAGCCTGGACAGTGGTGTACTCATCCGGGACCTGCAACACGATGAACTCTGAGCCGACACCACTGAGACTKACCTCATACAGGGGCTCGTCCGAATCGTTGCTATCGAACCACAGCGTTGCGGAAAAGCTATTCTCCAATTCGGGAGAAAAAGTGACTGTTACATCAATGCTGTCATAAAGTGCTAGAGAAACATCGGTGATATCCACACTAAAAACATCATCCCCAGTAATATAGATTTCATCAATGTCCAACGGGTCTCCAGCACCAATGTTAGAAACCGTCAGGACTGCCACCCGTGTATCACCCACTCGTGTCAGCGGGTAATTTATTGCCGTGACACTATCATCTCCGGCGTAACTGACAACGATATCGGGTACATCGCTGAGTCCTCGTCCAGTTAGAGGAACGTTCACCACTGGTGACACAGGATCATCGCTCGCGATTGCCAGCGTGTCGGAGAAATCTCCGGGACTACTGGGCACGAATGTCAATTCCACCGTGAAGGTGCTATCCACCGCAATCACCGCGTCTGTCTGGTCAATAATAAACTCCCCAGTGGAAGTGGAAATTGCGCTAATGATCAGCTCGCGGACGCCGCTGTTCTGGATAGTTATATTCAGGACTGAGTCTTGACCATTAATCACATCACCGAAATTCAGTGCAGAATCGGAAACGACGATCTGCCCGGAGAAAGCATCATTCCGGCTGCCAGGAGAGCCCAGGTCACCATCACCGAAGGGGAGAATTGCTTCTGTCCAATTGGCACCCTGGCTATTATCAGTAAAGGGCATGATAAGCTCCATGGAGGCTCCATTGGGATCAGGGAAAGATGCGCCGTTGTCGTAGGCGACGTAGTCAATGGTATTCCCCATGCCATCTTTCAAAACAACTTCATCAGAACCGTTACCGAGACTGAAATCGCTGTAAGCATAGTCAACAGAGACGCCGCCATTGGTCGAGTCATCGGCGTCAGTCCCAAGGACTACATACATTTCCGGACTCACCCGAAGCTCAGCAGCAGTAATGGTGTGGCTTTCACCGCCATCGTCTCCAATGCTAAACCCATCCAGATAGAGAGGTGTAAAGTGCTGACTGTAGAGCTCTACCCATTCACCATATGCATCCTGTACGGCAGATGGATTCTGCATRATCTCATTGATGATCAAAATATTTTGATCAGACGCCAGGTAGGGTGGATCATCCATCCACTCGGGATTTCCCCAGCCGATATTGCCATGAAATCCGTTACCGCTCAAATCGTAAACAGTGGGTAAACTATCGTTGTGTGAGCCTTCATTAAAGCGCCACAGTCCCAGCGTATTTTCATCCAGGATATGCTCATTGGTCGGCGGTACAAAACCGATAGAGTATCGTAATGTATCTGATAAACGAAGCTCTTCTACAACACCTGTAAATCCCAAATCTTCACTACTGTTGGCCAATACTATAGATCCGTCTCCACTTACGTTGCCTGCTAGGGACGCTTCCTGGTGACCATCCACAAAAAGCTGTATTTCATTGGCGGCGCCATCGAAAAGAAGAGCATAGTGGTGCCACCCATCACCAGTGCGCTGTGTTCCATCAGCCGTTGAGCCGGCAACATTTAA
Organism: Fidelibacterota bacterium; assembly: GCA_002402135.1. Taxonomy (GTDB): domain Bacteria; phylum Fidelibacterota; class Marinisomatia; order Marinisomatales; family UBA2128; genus UBA2128. The sequence goes on from NVVH01000032.1 coordinate 15,924, forward strand.
CCGAGGTGTAAAGTCCGCTACCGAGCCGACAAGGGTTAATACAACGTCGTTGTTGATCTGAACCAGGGCCTGTTCTCCCTCGTYTTCGGAAAGATAGCGGGCAAACRTTTCTACRGTATAYGCGCCAGTAGGATCAAATTCACCTACATCAGGAAAGGTGACGTTAGCCTGGTATAAATCAGTTCCTAATGCAGTACTGTCCGCGCCTAAGCGGCYGTGGCGAGCAAAGCCCAGGAGACCCTCATCGGCGKCGGCGTCCACAGCGGACACACGGTAGTGATAGGTCGTATGATCATCTACGGTTCCATCCACAAATTGAGTATCGCTTGCAACGGCGTATGCACTCATATTATAAAAATCATCATCGGGGTCCGTGGATCGATAGATGTGATATTCCGCCAGGTCTGCCTCAGCGTTGGCGGACCAGCTGAGGGCGATGTCCTCTGCCGAGGGAGTGGTAAATATACCCTGCACCCGCAACGGCTGCCCGGCTTGATCGTAATAGTAAGACCCCATGTCCGCCACCGTACCATCGGCATCCTGAGTGGACGGATCGCCGGCGTCAATGCAGGGAGAATCCTCAGTCAGGGAGTAGTCACCACTGACACCATCAGTGAAGAGTGGATCGGCATCGATGTTGCCATCGCCCCAGGTAACGGTGCCTCCGTTTGTTACAATACTGTCCTGGCCACCCTGCAAGTCTGAATAAGAGAAAGTAATATTACCTGGATCTCCCTCTCTAAAATAGAGATTTTGCGGGGTATTACCCCACACGATCGAATTAACTATGATTGGATTAGATTCACTCCTTAAATAGATCCCTCCTCCAAAAACATCAGCATTGTTATTTATCATGGATACATTCGTCAGAGTTGGGTTGGAATTTTGGCGGCAGTGCATCCCACCTCCGAATTGAGCTGCCGTATTATTGGCTATCAATACATTTTCCAACTTGATATTTGAGTCAATCCAACAGCGGATTCCGCCACCGCTGTTTTCAAGAGCTGAATTGTTAACCACACTCGAATTCTTCAGTATGGGGCTGGACTGGTCATAACAGTATATCCCGCCSCCGSTRCTAGACGCTGTGTTTTGACTTACTGTTAGATCATACAAACTTGGACTAGACTGGWCGAGGTGAATCCCCCCACCGTTTTCCGCAGCACCATTTGTAATTGTAAARCCMMTCARCACAGCAGTCGAGTCTTCACCAYTWWYAAAYWTCACCACRSTCCCGCTSYKGTYSCCATCAATAATSGTMGTCKCYCGGYCWKSYSYRRMYAYKWTRAYSMKSYKKYYYCSRMMRTWRNNNATATTCTCYRYATASGTSCCYGCYGCMACGGTKACRCTGTCATCATCCGATGARAAATTGATCCCGGCCTGGACGGAACGGAAAGGATCATCGCTGGCACCGGTGGCGGTGGTGTCATTCCCGCTTTCGTTGATATACCAGGTMGGSCCGGARTAAYTGTTTAAATAAGGATAGGCGCCMATRTCWGCMMTRSTRCCRTCGCTGTCWRWTGWRKTSGGATCACCSSCRTTGATMMRCTGGGAAGAAGCCAGCAGGTGGTAATCATCGTTGTCCACATCCAMAAATAAGGGGTCAATATCCACGTTGCCGTCACCCCAGGTAACGGTGCCGTTATCGTTGGTGACTATGCTGTCCTGGCCACCCTCAATATTAGAATAAGATATTGYAATTGAACTGGAATCATCAACGCTGGCAAACTCTATTTCATTTGATGCATTACCCCATAAAATTGTGTTCACCAAATTCRRACTAGAATTATTCTTGATAAAAATGCCATCACCTTCACTAGTAGAAGACAAATTGCCGCTAATGGTGACATTAACAAAACTGGGATCGGAATTGTAGATAAAAACGCCACCGCCTTCCTGGGWTGCTGTATTRYYGCTGATCAGCACATTTACCAGAGTGGGRTYRGAATTGRTATWGCAGCGCATTCCGCCGCCTCTGCCAGAATTACCAGTCGCCGAATTATTGATAATAGTGATATTCTCTAAACTGGGGTTGGAAATACTGTTGCAGTATATGCCACCGCCACCCATACCGTGTGTATTATTGGTTACAATTAAATTCTTTAAAGTAGGGCTACTACCTTGGCAGTAAATTCCGCCTTCTGACCCATTTTGAATTGTAAAACCGCTCAACACAGTTGTTGAATCTTCTCCGTTTTCAAAAAGAACAACACTACCACTGCTATCGCCATCAATGATCGTCGTCTGTTGGTCTGCACCAAGAATAGCAATATTCTTGCCACCGTAATCAATATTCTCCACATAGGTACCGGCAGCTACTAATACCGTGTCACCATTGCTGGCCGCATCGATCCCAACCTGGATCTTGCTGAACATGGCATTAACAGAGCCATTGGCATAAGGGAGGGTTGCGCTGGCATCTACATACCATACCGGCCCGCTGTAATCGCCCGCGCCATTCTCATGCTCGTAGGCGCCCATGTCCGGTATTGTCCCCTCCGGGCTGGGACGGGGGTTGCCCTCCAGGTCTGTGGACGGCGCATAATACCAGGTAGTGCTAATTTCTATGGAATCAGCAGCGGTACTGATGCAGGGAGATAAATCAGTTAAATGATAATCACCACTACTATCAGCATCTACAAAGAGTGGGTCAGTATCAATGTTGCCGTCGCCCCAATCCACGGTACCATTGTCATTAGTGAGAATGCTGTCCTGACCACCCTGAACATCTGAATAATGGATAGTGATGATATTTGAAAGATCACCAGCATCACTTGTGAAATATATATTCTGCGGGCTATTATCCCATACAATTGAATTCATTAATATGGGATTAGAGTTATCCCTGACATAGATACCTCCGGCTGCAATGCCAGCAGAATTGTTGGTTATTGTTACATTCACCAAGGTTGGGCTAGAATTGGTCCGCAAATGCAGACCTGCTCCATTTTCAGTTGCTGTATTGTTGGCGATGACTACGTTTTCAAAGGTGATGTCTGAATTATACCGACAACGAATTCCGCCGCCCTGATTAGCAGAATTGTTGATAATATTCACATTTTTCAGGGTAGGGTCTGACTGGTCGCAGTACATACCGCCACCACTTGCAGCTGTATTTCCACTAATTATTACATTAGATAGGCTGAGATCAGCCTGATCCAAATAGATGCCTCCGCCTTCGTCGCTAGCCGTATTATTTTTAACAATCAAATTATTAAGAGTGGGATTTGAGTTATTTTTACATTGTATTCCGCCGCCATCCTGAGCCGAACCATTCATGATCGTAAACCCGCTCAAGACTGCCGCAGAACTTTCCCCGCTCGCAAATTTCACCACATTCCCACTGCTGTTGCCATCAAGGATGGTGCTGTCTCTGCCAGCAGTGGATATGATCACCAGGTTTTTCCCGCCGTAATTAATAGTCTCTGTATACGTCCCGGGACCCACTTTAATACTGTCCCCGCTCACGGCCAAATCAATGGCACCCTGTATAGTACTGATTTCACCGGGCACTTCAACAATACCATCAAAGTTGGGCGCTACGTATTCATCGGCACCCATGTCTGGAGTGGTCTCATGTCGCGGTTCATTATCGAAATCTGTAGTCACTGCCGCCAGCGGTGTAGCGAGATTATTCCTTGCTCCCAGGTGAAATCCATCCCCAAAGCTGTAAAATTCTGGATCCTGGAAGACACCGTTGGGATCAAACCCGGCAGCTTGCCAGTCTTCAAAATCGCCGTCTACAGATGGATTATTATTACTATAGAAACCACAACAACTACTGCCGCCGTAGTACATGTTATAATCAAAATACATATCGGTATAGGCGTTATTTTTAATGATTAGTCGTCCGCCCGATGTATTAGTAATGATATTGTTTTTTATGTTTATGTGGGATTGATTATAAAGATAGAGGGTACCATAACTGGTTCCAGCGCTAGAGTATGTATTGATCAGTGTATTATAGTAGATATCCGAGTAGCTACTGGAATAGAGATAGATCGCATGTACATAGGCTTTAATCATATTATTAGCCACAACTGTCCGTTCACCGCTGGAATTCCCGTCAGAATCATAGATCTTAATTCCATAACTAAGTTGACTCTCAGTGAATTCCGTAACCTTATTGCCCGTTATGTTCGCCGGATTGCAACCATAAACATGAATACCATTGCCTCCATGATCCCCTGCGATGGTATTGCCGGAAATCTCAACACTGTCTACAAAAATGACGTAGATACCTGTATACTGCCCGTTGCAAGTGTTGTTAGAAATCAGCAGTTCCCCGTCATCGGCGGCACCGTTCTCAACGTAAAGTCCGTATGATCCTTCCGTAAAGGTGTTGCCTGTAAACACCATACCCGTGCCGGTGTTGGAGATGCTCTTCACCAGGTAATGACTGGAAGTGTTACCATTATAACTATAACCGTTAAATACATTTCCTTCAATGCGCAGGCTGTTAGTTTCCCCTGTGATTTCCAGTGCCGTACCGTAGGACGATGACGTAGAAGCGTCAAAGGTAATATTCTTGATGGTCAAATAATCTGTAYCATTGATCTTCAGGATGTAATTAGCGCTGCTGGTTCGGGTCGATTGCCAAATRACATCAGCRGYATYKCCAGTGGAKGAYTGMAKGGTAAKGGTATTGWYWGCAGAGCCGCCATAGATTATTCCTATGGTAACCTGTTCTTCATAGGTGCCGGGCAGAACATTCAAGGTCAGTGACCCGCTGAAACCCAACATCTCCAGGTCGTCCAGCACATGAGTTAGGGAATCATAATCGCCGCCGGTACCAACGGTGTAGCTGCCGGACAAAGCTGAACCTTCCACGGTGAATTCCAAAGCGCCCATATCCGGCGTGGTGGTGGAACGGGTGGTGCCGTTCATATCATCAGTGATACCGCTGATGGGTGTGCCCAGGTTATCAAAAAAGAGCAATTGGGGCACCAGGGTGCTGTCGGCATCAAATATGGGATCTATACTGACTGAGTTGGAATCGTGGCCTAAGGCCTGCCACTGTTCCAATGAATAATAGCCGCTGGCGTAGATGGGGTAGATGTAATTGCTGTAAAAATTATTATAGTCAGTACTGTCAAATGAGTTTGTATTATAATATACTGCCGGAACGGTAGCTTCGGTCAACAAGATATTATTTTTTAATTCATTATAGTACGAGTAGTAAGTATACAACGCATACGAGTCCCGTACATGTATCGTATTGTAATAAATGTCCCAGTAATTGTTGTAATAATCAAAATAGATACCAACGGCCCCTGCATTGATCAGGTTGTTGACGATGGTGGCCTCATTCCCTGATGTGGCCCGGCACTGAATTAGATAGATACCGTAGCTCAGATCCGGCGCATTGATGTGGTTGTCCTCTATGACGTTGGCGCCGTCGCAGGACTCGAGGTAAATCCCCTTATCGAGCATATAACTGCCCACAATGCTGTTGCCGCGGATGGTTAAAGCATCATAATAGCGGGCATGGATACCGCCATAGGTATCGGTGAAGGTATTGTTGCTGATCTCCAGCCCCGTGGGCGGGCTGCTGGAGTTAATACTGTATAAATAAATGGCATAACCGCCGCCATCTGTAAACGTATTGTTCTTGATCTTAAGATTCTGTGCATCGGCAGCACTGCAGTAGATCGATGCATAATTCGTGTACCCAGAGTTGGTCTCAAACCCAAGGAACTTGCTGCTGTCAATGGTGACGCTTTCCGTCAACCCGGACAACACTATTCTCCGGCTGTAGGAACTGCCCAGGTTCTTAAAGGTGATATGCTTCAGTGTAATATGATCGGTGCCATTCAGATGTAACACATAATTAGACTGACTGTTGTTAGCCGTATTCTCCCAGATCACACTGTCGGCATTGGCATCTGCAGACTGAAACGTGATCGTATTTGTCGATGAAGCACCGTAAACCGAACCTATTT
>NVVH01000068.1 GCA_002402135.1 Fidelibacterota bacterium
AGTTGTAAATACATACAATTCATCCCAGTCACCATACATAGCAAATTTTTTCCATACTCCTCCTATTCTTACTTGTAATTCTGAACCAGTCCATTGAATTGTTCCATTTGCTGTTCCAGTGGCAGATCCAAGTTTTATACCTCCATTAACATCCAATTTTTCTGTTGGACTAGTATTACCAATACCTACATTACCACTACTTCTATAAACATTGCTACCACCTGTTGTCCAATTATTAGCTTCACCGGAGGAAAATACACTTCCATTTTTGTATAATGTTCCAGTGAAATTAATATCACCAGTTACATCTAATTTATAAGATGGAGTTGAATCACCAATACCGAAATTACCAGATACAAATGAGTTACCAGTAGCATGTCCAGATAGAAAAGCTCCTAGATTTCCATACTTACATACATACAGACCCCAATCACAACCTGCTGGTATAAAACTAGCATCTTCATGAGTAAAACCAATACCATACATACCTGATATAGAAGTATCAGATGGCCTAAAATTAGAACCCATTGCATATATTGGATTCGTTTTAGTAAGATTTGGCTCAACGCTTTGAAATGAACCTACTAAATAACCACTACTATGTGAAGTTCTTCCAATGTAACCAGACATAGTTATATTACCATCAACCTCTAATTTTTCTGTTGGATTATTAGTTCCAATACCAACATTACCACCTGTATGATACGCATTAGAACCATTTGCTGTAAAAGCACCACCACCTCCTGCGTTATTAATTTGTGTTTGAATAGAACTTGTAACACCATCTAAATATCCGAGTTCAGTTGATGTAACATCACTAACCGCTACTTTACCAGAACCATTACTAATAAGTGCTCTATATGTTGATAAATTACTTGTAGCAATAGTTGTTGCACCTCCTGTAATACTTGCTTGTTTTGTATTTATTTGTGTTTGAATATCACTTGAAACACCATTTAAACGTCCAAATGTGGTTTCTGTAACATTTGTAGAACCACATCTAAATGTATCACATTGGAAAGAACCATTAACTTCTAATTTATATGAAGGATTAGTTTGATTAATACCAACATTACCATTATTTTTTATTCTAACTCTTTCAGTATTATTAGTACCAAATGTTACATCATTATTTTCTATCATCCAAACTCTCCCCAACTCAGTACCTGTAAGACCAACATCAAATCCATTRCTTGTACCTGCTCCTGTTGTAGTATTTGTATAATGTGTCTGGCATCCACCGGAACCACTTGAATGAAGATGAATTACTTTATCACCAGTAATTTTTGGGTCGTTTGTACCAATACCAATACTTCCTGTTTCAAAATAAATATCACTACCTGCTGTATTCCATTGTCCMAAGATTTGAGTAACACCACCAATTTTTAAAGAACCTGTAAGATTAATATCACCAGTTACATCTAATTTAKAAGATGGTGTTGAATCACCAATACCTACATTTCCTGATGCTCCTAAATAAAGATTATTACCACTTTCTAACCATACGTCTGCACCAGTATCTTCATCATAATCTTCATCATTACTTCTAAAAATATCCCTAATTTTAGCATTTCCTTTACCATTGAGTGTTCTCATATATGCCTTCCAATGTTTTAATTTCATATTTGAAATTTCGTTAATACCACTTGAATTAGCTAAAGCAGCTGTTAATGTTTGTGCTTCATTTARGGAACCATTTACRACTTTTGCTGTTTCTGTCAGAATAGCAGCTGGAAYTGTAGTTAYTTTTCTTTTTCTGAATTTCATTTTACCACTTTTAATAGAGATTTTATGTTTATCACCAACCCAAAGAGAATTGTCTGATACGTACATATCTCTAATCTTAAATTCTGCTGAACCTACATCATAAGTATCATCTGTATCTGGAATAATAGAACCTCTCATTGTTCCTGAAGTAAAATCGACATCTCCTACTACAAYATCACCTTTAGTATATCCATTAGCTGTCGGATCAACAGTAGTAACTGGTTCTGTTGAAGTTCCCGTAAATGTATGAATTTTTCCATCAGTAGCATCTCTAAAAATACCAGAATATTTAGTTGTTCCAGTATTAACATCATATGGACCATACCAACCCATATCAATCACATCAGATGGATTAGTAGAAGCATATTTAAACATACTATCAGCTACTGATACAGTTGTAGAACTAATTGTTGTTGTAGTTCCTGCAACATTAAGATCACCTGTTATAGTTAAATTATTAATATTACTAATATTGCGACTAGGATCAACAACAACTGCTTTAGATGCTGCTACTGTACCTGCWACTACACCATCAAGAACATTTAATTCAGCAGSTAWAATTGWAKYACTTCCATCAAGTGTTAAAGATRTACCTCTTAAAGAACCTTCTGATTGAAAATTATTTGCACAAACAACTGTTCCTCCGCTTGAAGATGTTATTTTTTGCCCATTTAATATTTGAAGAGTTTTCTTTACTTGAACAACTCCTCCAGCAGTAATTTCTATATCACCATTTCCTACAGCACTAATTTGAATATTACCAGTTCCTGATGTTTTTAAAGATAAATTTTGATTTATATCAGTACTAACAGTTATGGTACCGGAATCGTCTGAAACGACTTGTTTTCCATTAACCCAAAGAGAACCTGGRCCAACATATACGGATYTCCATGTTTTAGAAGCACTACCTAAATCATAAGTATTATCTGTTGATGGTATGATATGTTGACCAATAGAAGTTAAWTCTAATGCTACAAGAGAAATCCAAGCACCACCTTTTCTACCTTCAAAATCAGATCCTGTCCATCTAATAGTACCATTAGTTGTTGCAGTAGTATTCCCAATCAATACACCACCATTAACATGTAATTTTTCTGTTGGATCAGTAGTTCCTATACCTACATTAGCTACTRTATAAGTAAGTTCAYTTGAASCAGMWKTTYTWGTCCAAWRASTWKWARYTGAATCCCAMSTWRCTGAACCAGTTATTGTAAGATCCCCATCMATATAAGTRTTTCCKRCTATATGAACTGCTTCAGATGGTGTTAAKGTACCAAAMCCAACTCTATTAGTTGAAGCATCTACAAAYAAGGAACCACCATCTACASTWAAATCKTCAGTTACTTGAARATTACCWGWAAYAYTATAAGTTCCTAWRGGWGTWACAYTAATWCCWGWTAMACCAGTACCAAARGATTGTCTWGTAAKAWATGCYCCWGCACCRCTATTTGCKGTGGAGTCATAATGTTGAAATTTAAGTTGTTCATTRTCAACAGTAAAACGCCAATCACTATTGCTTGGTTGTCCTCCAACAGMATTACCTTGAATATCAATTATTTGTGCTCTAATTGTGCCAAATGGGTCTACGCTCATAGTTTATTTGTTATACTTATAATAATGAAAACTTACTATATAAAGGGTAGAATATAGTATAAAAAAAATAGTTTATGATTGATTACTATATATATAAATTATCATT
>NVVH01000069.1 GCA_002402135.1 Fidelibacterota bacterium
CCACTTCCTGTCAAATCCCTGGACGGCGTACCTTACCACATCTCTCCCCATTGCGCCGTTTATCTTATCCATGACTTTGGTCATGCGCCGGTCCTTCTTTCTGTCCATGACATCAAATAGAGCTTGCTGAACCTGATTCTCAGGCACAATCCCGGTYACAATGACCCCCGCCTTCTTGTACTTGTATCCAGTTTTGTAAATAGCCTCCAAYCCTYTGATTGACTGCTTAATRATTTCAGCAGTGCTGTTACTGGGGACAGATAATTTAATGACTTGGTAGTTATTGTACTGGGAAAGTTCCGGCTTAAACCTGTTTGTGTTTATAAACACGGATATAATGCCCGCACAAGATGTCTGTTTACGGAGTTTTTCAGCACATCGCGTAGCATACATGGCCACCGATTCCCGTAGTTGAGCAATGTCTTCCACCATAATGCCAAACGAACGAGATGTACAGATGGCTTTCTTATCCGGTCTCACCGACTCCAAAGGCAGGCAGGATAGACCTTTAAGCTCCCGTATCATCCGTGCGCCTGTGAYGGTCAGGTGCCTTTTAATCCATTTCTCGTTTGCGTTCCTGAATTCAAGAGCGGTATGAATATTGTGCGATTTTAAGAAAGCGGCATATCGTCTGCCGATACCCCAGATATTTTCAATGGGGAAGTGGCTCAGAGTGTCTTCTGTTTTCTCGTCGTTCAGTATGAACACGCCCACATCCTTTTTTTCTCTCTTRGCGATGTGATTAGCCACCTTAGAAAGTGTTTTGGTTGAAGCAATTCCGATAGAGATCGGGATGCCTGTCTGTCGCATAACCGTATCTCTGATTTTCCGTCCGTACTCTTGCAGGTTGGTATGAGTAAGCTCAGACAGGTCCAAAAACGCTTCATCAATGGAATATATCTCCATCTCTGGGGCGACCGTTCCCAGGGTATTCATCACACGCTGCGACATATCGCCGTAGAGGGCAAAGTTAGATGAGAATACGGCCACATTGTTTTTCCTCAAACACTCTTTTATCTTGAACGCCGGCTCGCCCATCTTGATACCCAGCGCTTTGGCTTCATTAGATCTGGCGATGACACAGCCGTCRTTRTTGGACARRACGATTACCGGTCTGTTGTTCAGTTTCGGTGAGAACACTCGCTCACAAGAGGCGTAGAAATTGTTGCAATCTACAAGAGCAAACATACTATTTCGGTTGGTGGATGGTRTAAGTAACGACTCCCCAAACYTGAAAATCCATATTTTCACTGATCTTAACCGCTTGGTAGTGAGAATTTTCGGGTATCAAGTAGATCTCTCCGTTTACCTTTTTCAGTCTCTTGACAGTAAATTCTCCATTAATCACACAGACGACCACATCATCATTTTCAGGCTCCACGGACTTATCAACAATCAGCAGATCGCCATCATGAATTCCTGCATTGATCATGGAATCCCCTTTGACTCTCACATAAAATGTCGCTGCAGGATGCTTGATCAAATATTTGTTTAAGTCTAAAGAGAGCTCAAGATAGTCATCTGCCGGCGACGGAAACCCTGCAGAGACAGCGGATGCGTACAGAGGGACTTTGATATCAGCCGTGGTTGCCGAGGAATAAAAATCTAACGTGCCCGTATTGTTTATTCGATATAACTGCACTGTTGTGTCTAATACTTCCTGATGACTCCAAGCACAATACCGCCGATCCTGAAGTCGTCATTTGGGGAGACGTGTATAATGTTATAATCCGGGTTTTGGGGATGAAGCTCAATACCATCTTGTGCAGGGTAATATTTTTTTAATGTGGCTTCATCATTAACGTAGGCCACGATCGGATCACCCGAAGCGGCTGTGTTTGTCTTTTTGATAATGACGAAATCGCCGTCTTCAATATTTTCACCGTTCATGGAATCCCCTTTCACTCTGAGCACATAATTTAACGGATGCACAAATGATGACGGGACTTCAATCATTTCCTGGGTTTCAATGGCTTCCAACGGAGTGCCRGCTGTSATTAGACCCGCCAGTGGAAGTTGATGGCCGGRYCTATCTTCAACAACCGTAAGGGCCCGTTTACCGTTAAATCCCTTCTCCTGCCGTAAATAACCGTTCTTAATCARCTCGCGAACGTACCAATTCACAGTACCCAATGAGTTAAACCCTAGGCCTGTTCTGATTTCTTCAAAAGTCGGCGGCTCCYCACTGCTCTTTGCGAATTTTCGAATGAAATCCAAGAATCGTTTTTGTTTCTTCGATAGGATCATAGAGATTTTCCTTATATTACTCGTATGTTACTCGTATGTATTTTACGAACTATTTTATATCCTGACAATAGGCAATGATACATACAGYCCGGAAAATTCTGTGGTTCTTCGTATAATCAATTATCTTGRGATTTAACAGAATAGATGYAATATATCACTGTCCTAATAACTGCGAGATAAAAGAAAGAAGATCGACAATGAAAAACATATCTATGATCMCTCTTTTGTGTATGGGAACATCTTTATTTGCGCAAAATYTYCMAYWGCATYWCNGNRRKTKGANMRAKKARARKCRSTAMWWMMTYKRWWYATAGTTCAGGTGATGATTTAAAGATATATCCTACCCTTGGAGTTAAATGGGAGTTTTAGATCTGTACTTACCAATCGGTTTAGCCCTCTACTTTATAAACAAAAAACCCTGCTGCTGCGGGGCTTGATTATTATGCTTTTGAATGCCAATAAGCAAGTCCAATCAGAACGAATTGAAAGGGAAGCCTACCCCAAGCTATCAATGGTGTTATATCCATTGCTTCTCCATTAGTTAAAGCAACATAGATATTTGCGGGGTAAACTGCCACTAGAAGTATAATTAGCCCCCAGCCAGCAATAAACCTTGTCTTGGGAAAGATTAGCAAAGAACCTAAGATTATCTCAAGAATACCACTTATGTAGACAATCGCAGTCTTAAACGGTAAGATAGGAGGAACAATACGTACGTACCAATCTGGATTGATAAAATGATTGGTGCCCGCCATAATATAAAACAGGCTCATGATGATGATACTAATAGTTTTTATTTTGAATTTCATTTGAACCAAAGAATAAACCTATTAAAACTTAAAAAGAACTTGATTTCCACAAACAAAAAACCCTGCTACTGGTCGGCTCGATAATCGTTCGTGCGATCCAATGCGGCTCTCACCTCACTTGCAGTCAACTTATATGCAACCCAGTCAGCTTGCTCGTGTTCTTCGTTATATGAGAGCGTATAGCCAGTGTGAGATACTATCTGGTTGCCTGTGCTTCTGGGTAATTCAATCTGCGGATAGGCAAAACTCGTGAAAAACGCAGTGACTACAGGAATAAAAACGGTCTGTTTCATTTCATCCTATCCCTTT
>NVVH01000033.1 GCA_002402135.1 Fidelibacterota bacterium
TTTTACTTCATATGGATGAGTTATTCCTGAATATATTGAAAGATAAGTTGTATTAGAGAACTTCTTCAAATGATGAATGTTATAATACATTTTTGTTTTTGTTCATGACAACATTAATCTAGTATATCTTAAAGAAAAACTTGTACCGGGAGAGGGACTCGAACCCTCACAGCCATATGACCATTGGTTTTTGAGACCAACGCGTCTACCAGTTCCGCCACCCCGGCAACACTTATGAATTACTATTTAAGTATATAAAAAATTTGCAGTGAAATAAGACTGTTGTCAATATATTTCGACCTGTTATGAAGAAACTAGAACAGACTWWMWRYWTTCTAANAGNNGGAATTTTATGAGAATTTTGACTCTTGRAGCRGGTTCTTGGGGAGCAGCTATGGCTGTGCATTTAGCTGCAATGGATCATAAAGTTTCKCTTTGGGATATAAATGATACAGCAATTCGTCAGATGGAGAAAAGTGGTTCACACAACTTCCTATCTAACCTCATTATGCCCRCTGAAATAGWCTACTGTACTGAGATYCCTAATACATCAGAATTCAACATTATAATAGTAGCTGTTCCCTCACACGCTGTTAGAGAGGTAATAGACCAATTACCTAATTTAACTGAGCAAGTTACTATTGTAAATTTGGCCAAAGGCATTGAAAATAATTCGCTGCTCAGAATGAGTGAAGTTATACATGAAATATCTGGACTGCCCTTTGAAAATATTGTCACTTTATCTGGGCCTAGTCATGCTGAAGAGGTGTCAACAGGTTGTCCKACAGCAGTAGTTGTTGGAGGTACTAGTGAATCGTCTGTTAAGCGTGTCCAGAAGGCAATTTCTACTGAGAGATTCAGAGTGTATACGAACAGTGACATCATTGGAGTTGAATTAGGTGGATCCGTAAAGAATGTCATAGCTATTGCATCAGGTATTTGTGATGGGATAGATTTTGGTGATAATGCAAAAGCTGCTCTGATTACTCGTGGAATAGTTGAGATCGCTCGTCTTGGTATTGTCATGGGCGCTAAAACTGAAACTTTTTCGGGACTCAGTGGTATCGGCGATCTAATTGTTACTTGTCTCAGTCGCCACAGTCGAAACAGGTACGTTGGAGAAGAGATCGGAAAGGGAAATAAACTCGATCAAGTGGTAAGYAGTATGAAAATGGTCGCTGAAGGAGTTAAAACAACTAAATCAGTMAAGGCTCTTTCACGTAAACATAGTGTTGAAATGCCAATATGCAGTGCAGTTCACGATGTTCTATTCAAAGATGAAAACCCTAAAGAAGCAGTTGAGAAACTTATGACTCGAAATCTAATCTCGGAGAAATTTACACTTTAAACATCACTCAAAATCGAAGAGAAAAGRTGTTTATACAGACCTTAAAATTTTATTATATTTGCAGGCCGGAATCAGTTAACATCCATGAAAGATACCCTGGAATCTCCCTTTTTAATTTAACGGGAAATAAGCCCCGGTAGCTCAGCTGGATAGAGCAAGCGCCTCCTAAGCGCTAGGCCACCCGTTCGAATCGGGTCCGGGGTACAGATGAGGAAAAAATGCTTAAACCRAAAAAGAAAATAACAAAGAAAGAAATTCGCCACGATCCTTTGCTTGAGACTTTGTATTCTGCTCAACGATTGTTTACTCAATATAAAAGCAGATTCATACTGGCAATGATCCTTTTGTTGGTTATTGTTTCAGCTATCTTGATTGTTTCTAGAAGGAATGCTACAGARTATGCTGAATCAAATGTCATGTTGGCGAGAGCAGTTTCTTATATTAACAGCAATACTGAAGAGGCATTAGCTGAATTCGACAATCTCTTAATGACTTATCCTGAATCGGAAGCAAGTAAAGAGGCACATTTCCACATGGGCCGTATCTATCTTTCTCTTGACAGTACTGAATCTGCAAAAGACAATTTCGAAACGTATTTGGAGTTTGCTCCAGAAGGACTTTTTTCCTCACCAGCTATGAGTCAATTAGCAAACTTAGCTCTCTATAGTGATGAGCCGGCTCTTGCAGGGGAGTTATTTGAAAATGCTGGAAAGCAATCGTCAGTAAATTATATCAAGTCGGTGAACAAATTAAGCTCAGTTGAAGCTTTTTTGTCTGCAGGTGAATTTAACCGTGCTGAAGAAATCTTAAATTCGATCTCTGTTCATCCCAAGATTGAGAAGAGGTTTGAAGCTCTAAAAATCAGAATTTCTAGAAGTTTAAATAAGTAATATTCTTTTATAACATATCCTTAAATAGTCAGTAGTAAAAACAGTCTATTTATCTTGCTACTCTTCGGTAGTAAGGGTAAATTCTGTACTGTAAGGTGGGTAAAAACCCACCTTTTTGGTAACATTAGGTTTAATCTGAAAAGGGTAGAATGGAAATAGAAASAGACAGAGGCGAAGTTAACTTTCCATACGATGAGCTAAAAAGAAAGATGGCTGGGTCTTTAGTAAGTCTACAGAATCAGGAATCTGGAGGAAGAATTGAATAATCAAGAACTAATACAGTGTTTCTCTGATATTGCTAGAGAGAAGAACATTGATCGCACAGAACTCGGTACTATTCTCGAGGATTTATTCTTAACTCTTCTTGAGAAGCAATTCGGTGATGCCTCTAATTGTTCTGTATTAGTGAACATAGATAAAGGTGAAATCGAAATTTACCAAGAGAAAACCATTGTAGAAGAGGTCGATGACCCTGCTACTCAAATCGATTTGGAAAAAGCGTGTGAAGTAGAACCCGATCTATCTGTCGGTGATCCATTTATTGAGGTGATTGATCCTATTGTATTTGGACGTCGTCTTATTATGACTGCTAGGCAATTTCTTTCTCAGCRAATAAAGGATATTGAACGTCAATATATATTTGAAGACTATTTTGCTAGAGTAGGTGAAATCATAGTGGGTGAAGTTCGTCAAATTCAAAGGGATAATATTCACCTCTTCAATGAACAAAGTGAAATGCGAATGCCCAAAAGAGAACAAATTCAATCAGAACGACCACGAAGGGGAGAGACTATTCGTGGAATTGTAAAGTCTGTTGAAATGACACCGAGGGGACCTGATATTGTCATTTCCCGTTCAGATAATCAGTTTTTATCGAAGTTGTTTGAAATGGAAGTTCCTGAAATAGAGGATGGAATAATTGTCATTACATCCATTGCCAGGGCTCCAGGTGAAAGATCAAAATTAATAGTTAAATCGACAGATAGACGAATTGATGCAGTTGGAGCTTGTGTCGGAATGAGAGGCAGCAGGATTCAAGCTGTAGTTAGAGAATTGAATGGAGAAAAAATTGATGTAATAAACTTCAGCAGTCAGTCTGAAGTTTTGATTTCACGAGCTTTATCACCTGCTAAACCGATTAATCTTCGAATTGATGATGATCAGAAATATTGTGTAGCTGTTTTTGAAGATGAAGATATGGAGTCCGGCGTAGGAAAAAGTTATCTAAATGTAACTCTGGCAAGTGAAGTAACCGGTTATACCATCGAAGCTGAGCGTAGTGTATCCTCTGATGGGACTGCAAATAAATTGAGTGATATAAAACGTCTGACTATTCGCATGGTTTCGCTTCTGAATGAAGCAGAGATTATAACTATAAAAGATTTTCAAGAAGCAGATCAAAACGAACTTCTAGAAGTTAAGGGAATAGGCGAACATTTTATTAATTCAGTAGCTACAAAAATTAACATTTTCCTCGAATCTCTTAGTACAGATGAAACTGATGCACAAGATGTTAACAATGAAGTCGCAAACAGTAAGTCTGAGAATGGAGAAGTATCAGTCTCAGAAAACCCTGAAAAAGATAAGATAGAAGTATAAAAGTGACAGACATAGCAACAGAGAAACGAATTGTCCAGATTGCGAAAAATTTCAATATTTCGCACAAAGATATCATGGACCTTCTTAAAAAGAATGGAATTGAGGTAAAAAGCCACATGAGCCTTGTCGACGAGGAAGGATACCAATTAATCCTCGAAGAATTTGAGCAGGATAGACTAAGTGTTGAGCGATATAGAAAAGAACAAGTACGTAAAGAAATTCACTCAAAAAAATTAGAGGCAACATTACAATCTACTCACTCTTTCGAAATTATGATGCCTAAAGAGCAACGTAAAATCGAGGAAAAGGAAAAAGAATTAAAAGCAGAAGAAGAGAAAAAAAGAAAGAAAAAGGAAGCCCACCAAGMAAAWGAAAAGAAAAAGCAAACYGAGAAAACAGCTAAAACAAAAAAGGATAAAAGYGAAAAGATAGAACTTGAAACTCCTGAGCGTGWTAAGATGCAGTTTCGGTCAATTGATGTAGCTGAAATTCAAGCAAAAATTGARACTCCTCGCAGGAGAACAGCAAAAAGRAAATCTCCAGAAACAGATGAGGAAAAAGCAAAACATGCCTCTATTGAATCYACAATCAAAAAGACGATGGCTCAGGTTGATACCAARGCCAAACGTAAAAARTATAAAAAGGCAAAGGATGATGAGGAGGATTTCGACGGGGAGATTAAACGTAAGGTAAAAATGACAGAGTTTATGACTGTACAAGAGATAGCAAAAATTCTAGATATTTCTCCACCTGAAATCATATCAAAATGTTTTGAACTTGGTATCCCTGCAACGATGAATCAGCGCTTAAATTTTGACACCATTAGTCTTATTTCTGAAGATGTAGGGATAGAGGCTGTACAAGTTGAAGAATCTTCTGATGAACTGTTTTCATTCGATGATACAGAAGAAGATTTGAAGAAAGCTGTCCCTCGTGCTCCGGTCGTCACTATTATGGGTCATGTCGATCACGGGAAGACTTCCCTTCTCGACTATATAAGAGATACAAATGTGGTAGCAGGTGAGTCAGGCGGTATCACTCAGCATATTGGAGCGTATGAGGTCATACTTGAAAACGAGAAGAAAGTAACATTTCTTGATACTCCCGGTCACGAAGCTTTTACTGCCATGCGTGCTCGCGGAGCTCAGATTACAGATGTTGTTCTTTTGATTGTGGCAGCARAYGATGGAGTWAAASMAMMAACTATWGARGCWATTAACCATGCTAAAGCTGCTGAAGTACCATTAGTGGTAGCTATCAACAAGATGGACTTACCAGATGCCAATCCTGATCGCGTAAAAGGTGCTCTATCAGAAAATGGTGTCGTAGTTGAAGGATGGGGCGGKAAAGTCCAATGTGTACACATTTCTGCTAAATCTGGTGATGGTATAAATGACCTTCTCGAATTGTTAGCTTTGGAAACAGATGTGCTGGAATTGAAAGCYAATCCAGATACTTTRGCTARAGGGACTGTGGTAGAATCTAGRCTCGATAAAGGTCATGGACCTGTAGCCACCTTATTGGTCCGAAAGGGGACTCTTAAAATAGGTGATCCATTTTTGTGTGGAAACTCATTTGGAAAAGTTCGGGCTCTAATGAATGAGRGGAATATAAGAATTAACCAAGCCGGTCCATCTGATCCTGTCCAGGTTCTAGGATTTGAATCACCTCCTCAGGCTGGAGATCGTTTTGCAGTAGTAAATAATGAAAAAGAAGCTCGGCGTTTATCATCTGAAAAGCAACGAATTCAACGAGAGATCGACAGCCAGATGATGCGCGCAATGACACTTGATCGTCTATCACAAGAAATTCGTGAAGGATTGGTTAGTTCTCTACCCTTGATTATTAAAGCTGATGTAGACGGCTCGATTGAAGCATTGGTAGATACTCTTCGTGAAATTCCGAGTGATGAAGTAGGTGTTAATGTTGTGCATACTGGGGTAGGTAATATTTCGGAGTCAGATATTCTTTTAGCTCAAGCGTCAGGAGCTATTGTCCTTGGGTTTAACGTCGCCACACATTCAAATGCTAATCTCCTCGCAAAAAACAGTGGAATTGACATTCGCCATTATTCTGTAATATACGATGCTGTGAACGAAATCAAACTTGCTTTGGAAGGCTTGTTAGAACCTGAAATCGTTGAGACACCTCTCGGAAAAGCAGAAGTTTTACAAGTATTTAAAGTTTCTCGACTTGGTATAATTGCAGGTTGTAAAGTGACAGATGGAACTATCTCAAAAGAGGATCTTGCCCGCTTAGTTAGAAATGAYGAAATGATTCACGAAGGTTCGATTACATCCTTAAAACATTATCAAGATGACATGAGCTCTATCGAAAAAGGTAAAGAATGTGGTATAGGAATCGATGGTGTCAAGAGATTTGAAGAGGGTGATATTATCGAGACTTACAGTAAAAAAGAAGTAAAACGAACCCTTGACTAAGGACTAACTAATATCTACTTACCTACAGAAGTAACAAATACAAATATTATGCGCCGAAAACCTTATAGAAGAAAAGATAGGTTCGGTCACGAGGTGCAAAAGATACTGAGTGATTTAATCCTAAAAGAGATTGATACAACAAAGGTTGGTTTTACTACAATCTCAGATGTGAAGATGTCAAATGACCTTCGCTCAGCCCGGATTTATGTGAGTGTTTTAAACCGAAATATTCCTGTAAAACATATCGAGAATTATTTCCAGTCTCGAGGTAAATATTTGAGAAAATTATTAGGCAATGAATTGACAGCGAAATCAGTCCCAGAATTAAAGTTTTATTATGATGATTCTTTCGAGGAAGTTGAGAAAATAGATCGTCTTTTATTTCAAGCACGTAGTCAAATAAAAAAGTAAAATGATTATAGTAGTTAACAAACCTTCTGGACCCACATCATTTGATATCGTTAGAAAAGKRAAKRATTWAACANNANNNAARAAAGTKGGMCATKCWGGRACACTTGATCCWTTTGCTGAAGGTGTGCTTGTAATCGGGGTTAGTAGAGAATCTACACGTCAGCTTGGAGTTATTTCAGGWTTAGAYAAAGATTATACTGCGACTCTTCGGCTCGGTGCTTCTACAGATACATGTGATCGAGAAGGGGAAGTTGTGGAAACGGCGGATGTACCGACATTAACTAACAAAGACATCCTAGCTGTTTTCAGCCAATTTATCGGTTGGCAACAGCAAATTCCGCCTATGTATTCTGCTAAAAAAGTAAATGGAACTCGTTTGTATAAATTGGCACGCAGGAAAATCAAAATTGCACGTGAACCTGTAGARATTAAAATAAGTAATTTGGAATTACTGGCTCTCTCAGGTGATGACATTACTTTTTCTGTCACATGTTCCAAGGGAACTTATATCAGACAACTTGGAGTGGATATAGCCAAGTCTTTGGGAACCGTTGGACAYCTAACTTCACTTTTAAGGACAAGAGTAGGTGATTTTTTTCTGGATGATGCTATTAATTTCAAGGATATTGAGCAATCATGTTTATTTACAGAAAATTGAAGGATATTGTGTCAGTTAAAAACTCAGTATTAACGATAGGTTCTTTTGACGGTCTTCACAGGGGACACCAAGAAATCATCGGGAAAGTAACTAACATTGCGAATGCTATTGGTGAGAAATCAGTTGTAGTGACATTTGATCCACATCCCAAGCAGATTCTTTCTAACTATTCTTCTAATTTTGAGATTCTTTTAAGTCAACAGAAAAARGAGCTATTGCTAGARAAACTGGGAGTTGATATAACAGTTGTGATTCCGTTTGATCTCGAGTTYTCRAAAAAAAGTGCTTTATCATTTGTAGATGAAATAATTTGTACTTATTTCGCTCCTCAGAAAATTATCATTGGCTATGATCATCATTTTGGTTTTAAACGAGAAGGAAACGGTGCATTTTTAGAGAAAATATCTGATCAATACAATTTTGCAGTAGAAATTGTCAACCCCGTAAAAGATCAGGATGAGGTTTTAAGCAGTTCCAGAATTCGAAATCTTTTAGCAGATGGTCATGTCCAAAGAGCATCATTTGAGCTTGGGTGGGTTTTTGGTTTTAATGCTAAAGTTGTGCATGGCGTAGGAAGAGGTCGAGATCTTAATTTTCCTACAGCTAACTTTATTCCAGAAATTGMAAATCAGCTTGTTCCCGGATGTGGTGTTTATTTTTCTAGGGGAATGATAGAAGATGATTGTATTTATGGAATGTGCAATTTAGGATATCGCCCAACTTTTGGCGAAAATGAATTCGTTATGGAAATTCACTTTTTCGATAGTGATAAAGCTAATGATCTATATGATAAAACTATCGAGATACAGTTTCTTGAACGTATTCGAGATGAACACAAATTTGAAAGTGCCGATTTATTAATCAGGCAATTAGAAAAGGATCGAGAATATTGCTATTCTCGRATGACTGTTTATAAGGAGGTATARAAATGTCTCTGACAAGACAAATAAAAAGAGAGCTAATTAATAAATATGGAAAGAATGAAAAAGACAGTGGTTCTGCGGAATCTCAAATAGCTCTGCTTACGGAGAATATTAGAGGTCTTCAGGATCATTTTAAAGAACATAAAAAGGATAATCACTCTAGGCGAGGTTTGATTAAGATGGTCAGTCAAAGAAGAAAGTTCCTTAAGTATTTACAGAAAACAAATTATGATAGTTATAAAAAGCTGATTGATGAGCTTGGAATAAGGCGATAATNAAAAAAATAAGGAAGGTAAAAGTAGAAAAATGAAAAAGGAAATAAAGAAATCTATGGAATTAGGTGGGCGCACACTCACCTTAGAAACTGGTACAATGGCTAGGCAGTCTGCAGGCTCAATTCTGTTGACATATGGCGAAACAGTTATCTTGGTAGCTGTCAATGCAAGCTCATCACCTCGGGAGGGTTTAGATTTTTTCCCACTCTCCGTTGAATACAGGGAAAGGGGCTATGCAGCGGGTAAGATTCCCGGCGGATATTTCAAGCGGGAAGGTAGACCGACGGAGAAAGAAATTCTAGCTGCTAGACTTACAGATCGTCCGATTCGACCACTCTTTCCGGAAGGATTTCGCTGCGAGACACAGATTTTCATTAATCTGTTATCGACAGATCAAGAAAATCCTGCTGACACTTTGGGTACTGTCGGAACATCTGCGGCACTCATGTCATCTGACATTCCATGGAATGGACCCATAGCAGCTGTTAGGATCGGGTTAGTAAATGACAAGATGGTTTTGAATCCTACTTATGAGCAAATTGTTRATAGCAAGATTGACATGGTGGTCACTGGRAATGAGGAAAGTGTAATCATGATAGAGGGTGAATCAAAGGAAGCATCCGAGGATGAAATTCTCTCTGCGGTACAGTATGCTCACGAAGCTATAAGAGATATCATAAAGTTTCAGAAGGAGTTCTGCAGCGAACTTTCAATCGAAAAGCGTGAATTTGATATTTCACAAATTGATGCTGATCTAGAAACAAAAACTATCGAAAATATTGGCAGCAGAATGGCCGATATTTTGAAAATACAAGATAAAGGTGAAAGAAAAGATGCTCAGTCTGATCTTACTAATGAGATCATTGAAGCAATGGAAGAGGAGTTTCCTGAGCAAGATGGCGAGATCAGGAAATTAGTTACTGCACAGTACAAAAAAGARCTTCGCTCGAATATACTGAAAGGTAWACGTGTAGATGGCAGAGCAATGGATGAAATTCGTCCAATATCTATTAAGTTAGGATTTCTTCCTAGAACTCATGGTAGTTCTCTATTCACTCGAGGAGAAACTCAGAGTCTCTGTACCATCACATTGGGTTCCAAGTCTGACGAGCAATATGTGGATGATATTGATGGAGAGTTCAAGAAAAAATATATGCTGCACTATAACTTTCCGCCGTTCAGCGTAGGTGAAATTAAACGCTATTTGGGACTCAGCAGAAGGGAAGTAGGTCACGGAAACCTGGCTGAAAGGGCACTAAARAGTGTATTACCAAACTTTGAGGACTTTCCMTATACARTACGTGTAGTCTCAGATATTCTAGAGTCTAATGGCTCATCTTCCATGGCATCCGTTTGTGCCGGTTCACTAGCCCTGATGGATGCAGGAGTGCCTATTGCATCASCAGTGGCAGGTGTAACTGTYGGTCTTGTAAAAGATGGCGATAAAGAAGTTCTCTTCTCTGATATTCTCGGTGAGGAAGACCATTTCGGAGATATGGATTTTAAAGTTGCTGGAACAAGTAACGGTATCACTTCAATTCAGGTTGATCTCAAGATAGATGGTATAAGTCATAATCTTATAAGTCAAGTTCTTGAGAAAACCAAAACTGGAAGAATGCATATTCTCGGTCTAATGAAAGATGCGATAGATGGTCCCAATACGGAACTCTCTGCTTTTGCACCGAAAATTGTACATACCGTTATCGATCCAGAGAAAATCGGTGAGCTTATCGGACCYGRYGRWCGKMRCRTCSKARRNCMTKMYKWWGGMNAAGMSSAYKYRMWSYSGNNGTTGRWSMYKWYGRTMWCGTRGTKRTTKSWTCCCAATCAGCTGAAGATTGTGCAAAAGGCAAGTACATGGTTGAAATGACAGTTAAAGAGCCTGAAGTTGGGTTGATATTTGAAGGTAAAGTTCGCAGAATAACCAATTTTGGTGCTTTCGTAGAATTGGTTCCCGGAAAAGAGGGACTATTGCACATTAGTGAAATAGCTTACGAACGGACAAATAGTGTTGAGGACGTACTTAAAATAGATCAGACTATTGAAGTAAAAGTCATCGAGTTAGGCGAATTTGGAAAGTTTGGTCTTAGCATGAAGGCTCTGAAGGAGCCACCAGAAGGGTATGT
This sequence comes from Fidelibacterota bacterium, assembly GCA_002402135.1. Lineage (GTDB taxonomy): Bacteria > Fidelibacterota > Marinisomatia > Marinisomatales > UBA2128 > UBA2128. The sequence continues at coordinate 10,672 of NVVH01000033.1, forward strand.
AGAAAGGCCTCGTAAGCCGCGTAATGATCGTGGTGGACGTCCCAATTACAAACGAAATGATAGAGGAAGACGATAGAGGAAGACGACCACGTCGTCAAAATAACTAACAATGATTAATAGAATCGTCCTTTAATTTTCATATACAAGGACGATTCTATTTTACAGGAAATAAATTAAGAATTTACCTCCTATTCTGACTTATCATAAAGTTTCCACTCAATTTGAATGGGGCCTAACTACTATCTCTCCAGAGAAATTTTCTCGCCATATTTCAATCTTACATCAATCTGGATATGAAGCAAGAGCACTCGGTGAGCAGTCACATAATAAAAAACCTGTATACTTAACTTTTGACGACGGTTATGAGTCAGTTTATACCAATGCTTTTCCTATAATAAACGATATAGGAGGGAAAGGATCTGTATTTATAATTAGCGATTTTATAGGACACAGCAATAGATGGGATTCTAACATTGGTTTTTTAACATTTCCTCATTTATCCGTAAAGCAAATTAGAGAGCTTTCTTCTGCCGATTGGACGATTGGGTCTCACACTAGGAGTCATAAGTGTTTAATAGGTATGAATGAATTTCAGCTAAAGAATGAACTTGAGGGCTCAAAAAAGAAGCTTGAGGATTTAATTGGCATAGCGATTGAATATTTGGTTCCTCCATTCGGTAAAGCTGATAAGAAGATCATAGAGACTGCATTAGATTGTGGATATAAGAAGATTCTGTTACCACTCACTTTTAACAGATTCAATTATCCAGATTTTAACTGTCTATATCGCTGGAATATGTATTCAAAAGATACCGATCGATCTTTTTTAAATAGATTAAAAACAAAACACTTTTCGTTTCAATTGACTAAGCAAATGGTTATTTCATTCTGTAACAACGCCTCTATCGCCGCAAATAGTATTCAATAGCAATTAATCTATGTATTGTAAATCTCAAGTATCTATTTATATACATATTAGGGTCATAATTAAATGCTTGCAGGCGGAAGATATAAAGAATAACTTTAAGTGTTATGACAGAGTCACAACCTGGAATAAAGAAGCTTTATTACTCAATCGGTGAAGTCAGTGAGTTAGTAGATTTAAAGCAATATGTATTGAGGTATTGGGAAACAGAATTTTCAATGCTTCGTCCTCAGAAAAACCGTGCGGGTAATCGTAAATACCGAAAAAAAGATATTGATTTAGTTGTCAAAATAAAAAATCTTCTTTATAATCAGAAGTACACAATTGCCGGTGCCAGGGAGATATTACGAGGCGAACAAAGAGGCGATATTGAGACTAAGAGTGATATAAATTCTAATGATTATAAAAAACTCCTATCCTCTATTAAAATCGAGCTTCAAGAGATCCTTGAACTACTGTCTCGTCATTAGTGTATATTAAATCCAACCAGTAAAATATGCACTATAATGTTATTATTAGGAGGCTAGTGTATTATACAATTAATTTTAAATGTCATTCGGGGCGTGGCGCAGCTCGGTTAGCGTGCATGAATGGGGTTCATGAGGTCGCGAGTTCGAATCTCGCCGCCCCGACACTTTCTGTTCCAATAAACAGCGATTAATATGCCCAATACAGTTAGTTTAAATAGAAACCTTATCGACCTCGAATACGCTGTCCGAGGTCCCCTMGCCATAARAGCAGCAGAACTTGYTAAASAGGGAAGGGATATTATCCTGTGCAATCTCGGMAATCCTCAAGCTTTAGGTCAAAAACCTATTACATTTTACAGACAGATACTCAGCTTGTTGGAATATCCTGAAGCAATTATAAATGAGAGAAAAAAAGGAAATTTAATCTCTAAAGATGTACTCAATTACACTGAAGATTTTCTTGCTAACTGTAAAAGCCTTGGTGCTTACACAGAGAGTATGGGTCCACTATTTATCAGGGATGCTGTGGCCAGGTTTATTGATAACCGTGATGATGTAACCAGTTCTTCCGGAGTGGTATCAGATTCGAATRSTATTTTCCTTACTGATGGTGCAAGTGCAGGAGCACGAAATATTATTGAATTATTGATCGCCGACTCCAAAGATGGTATTATGATTCCCATTCCACAATATCCACTCTATTCAGCTACAATTAAAAGATGCAGKGGAGTTCAGGTTAATTATTTTCCGGATGAAGATAATGACTGGGCACTTAACCGTGACATGCTGGACGAATCAATAAAAGGAGCACGGGAAAAAGGTGTGAATGTTAAGGCGATTGTCGTTATTAATCCTGGTAATCCGACAGGAGCWATACTGGACGAAGAGAGCATAAATGATGTTATAAAATTCGCRGGAGAAAATGATATTGCTATTATAGCTGATGAAGTTTATCAGGACAATCTATATGGAGCTGAGTTTATATCATTCGCTAAAGCAGTTGGAGATAAGGATATCCCACTCTTCAGTCTTCATAGCGCTTCTAAAGGTTTCCACGGTGAATGCGGACATAGAGGAGGCTATCTGGAGGTGCGGAATCCACCTAAAATTGCCGGGAGTGATGCTCACTTCAACACTATCCTGGTTAAGCAAGCTTCAGTGAGYCTTTGCTCAAATACCGTAGGTCAGGCACTACTCTATATGGTGGTTAATCCTCCTCAAAAGGGCGATGATTCTTTTGCTCTTTTCGAGAAAGAAAAGAGAGCAGTGYTGGATAGTCAGCTTGAAAAGGCAACCATGATCAAGGAAGCTTTCAAAGAGATGGACTCTGTTGAATGTTTTGGCAGAATAGGAGCACTTTATCTTTTCCCCCGCTTGAACAAACTTCCAGATGGGAAAAGCGATTTTGACTACTGTATGGCTCTTCTTGAAAAGACAGGGCTTAGTACTGTAAACGGTGGCGGTTTCGGTCAGAAAAAAGGAACTCAGCACATGCGGATTGCTTTTATCCCACCGATTAATTTGCTCCAAAACGTTCTACCTCGTTGGATTGAGTTCCACAATCAGTTCGTTAATTCTAATTGACTTATAATACCCTAAATCTGGAACATCTTCYCGGGATCTATGTACAGAAGAGTATTAAATGCATCTACTAACACCATAAGCAATTTGARCCTTTGAGCAGATGGATAGTCAAATATTAATCGTTATCATCATATCGTCATTGGTTGCAACCCTTGCAGCTATCTCTCTAACTAGGAGGATTAAGAATCGTCTAAGCGTTAAAAGTATAAAAAAGCCTCTTCCAGAGACATCCTCTACACTCTTTGTTGAGAATTCAAAGTACAACGGAACTTTAGCCATGGTGGTAAAGAATGTTTTACCTCCTTCTATGAATAGAAATTATAATTTGTCAAATAACCAGGCGTTGAAGTTTAAAAGAAAACGTGATGATTTGAAAATAGACGGATGGGCTTCCGATGGACACATTCGGGGGGAATATCATGAGGTGGGTAACGAGCATTATTATGTCTATTCACAGCCTATGCGAATAGGTCGGCGTGGTATTGATCTAGATGATTATCTCATTAATTCAACTGCTGGCGAACCCACTCCAATTGATTTAATTAAAAAGAGTAAAGTTTAACAGTTGTTGACTGGTTTTTGATACTTTTTACAAGCAAACACTCAACCAGTAACCATTCACCGATTAATAATTTCCTGTCTAAATTCTTTCCATGCCCGAAGATTKACTGATTGTTGTTCCTGTTTTCAATGCCGAAATGCATCTTCAGGAGTTTTGTGATGAATTACAATCTTATGCACAAGCTGATATTTTGTTTATTGATGACGGCAGTACAGATGATACTCAAAATGTTCTAAAACAGATCGGAATTAACTACTTAGCTCACGATGAAAACTTGGGAAAGGGTAGAGCACTCAGAACAGGGATGAATTACGCTGCAAAGTTCAATTACCGATACATCCTAACCTTAGACGGAGATTTGCAGCACCCACCTGAGCAGATTCCGAWKTTTATCMRAGAGTCATCAAAAGATGTAATTGTTATCGGTCACCGCTCGGATTATTCCAATATGCCACTTCACAGGCGCTTTTCTAATTTGATAACATCTCTGCTAATCTCCATTCGGACAGGTAGACATATTATGGACTCACAATGTGGTTTTCGGCTATATCCTATGGATTCTATCCAGAAAATTGACTTCATCGAAGACGGGTTCCAGTTTGAGAGTGAAATACTTATTAAAGCTATTTTAAGAGGATATGGWGTAAGTCATGTAGAAATTCCGACGATATATGGAACCGAAAAGTCATCTATGCGAAATWTCCGTGATACTGTTAAATTCGTCGCCATGTACTTCCGYAGTTTTYTTTGGTAAAAMWNNTAATGAAGTGGCTTAGAAAACTATATGATTGGGTAYTGCATTGGGCTGAAACACCCTATGCTGTCCCGKCACTGATCACTCTTGCATTTGCAGAATCATCCTTTTTTCCTATCCCAGTAGATGTTTTACTCATTGCAATGGCTCTRTCACTKCCSAGGAACTCTTTCCGTTATGCTGCWTACACTGCAAYATTTTCTGTATTAGGTGGGGTGGCAGGTTACATTATCGGTTATTATTTTATGCAATATATGGGAAACACTATCATAGACTTTTATGGATATGCAAATCAGTACGAATCCTTGGCTAAGACATTCCAGGAGCACAATTTCATCGCCATTTTAGTCGCTGCATTAACTCCCATCCCTTACAAAGTGTTTACTATAACCGCTGGAGCTACGAATGCTAATTTTGTGGAGTTTATGACAGCTTCTATATTAGGACGATCACTCCGCTTTTTTGCTGTTAGTGCACTTATATATTACTTTGGCGAAAGAATCAGGGATTTTATAGATCGTTATTTCAATATTTTAAGTATAACCTTCGCCATACTTCTCGTCGGTGGATTTGTTTTAATTAAGTMYCTCTTTTGATTGATGGCAAGAAAGAATAGCACTATATTCACGAACTTCAATACGGGGTGTAGCGCAGCCCGGTTAGCGCGCGTCGTTCGGGACGACGAGGTCGGGAGTTCGAATCTCCCCACCCCGACTTAACCATGACAGAAACTTATGATATACCTCGAAAGAGTAAATATATASTTATAACTCTCGTCTGAATGTCMCAATACGATCACAAAACTATCGAATCCAAGTGGCAGCTCTACTGGGAAGAAAATAAAACTTTCCGTACTGAAGARAACTCTGACCGCCCAAAGTACTATGTGCTTGATATGTTTCCTTATCCGTCCGGACAAGGACTTCATGTCGGGCATCCCTTGGGTTACATAGCCACTGATATTGTAGCTCGCTTTAAACGAATGAATGGGTTTAATGTACTTCATCCCATGGGTTGGGATGCTTTTGGGCTGCCAGCTGAACAACATGCTCTCGAAACCGGGACTCATCCTGCTAAGACAACTGCTGCKAACATTGAGAATTACCGTAGGCAGCTTAAGATGCTAGGATTTTCCTTYGATTGGGAYCGAGAAATTAATACGACAGATCCCGACTACTACAAATGGACACAGTGGATATTTCTTCAGCTTTACAAAAAGGGATTGGCTTATCAAGCCAAAGTTCCGGTTAACTGGTGCCCTAAGCTTGGTACTGTACTTGCAAACGAAGAAGTCATCGATGGCAAATCTGAAAGGGGAGAACATCCAGTATTTCGAGTGCCAATGCTGCAATGGATGCTCAAGATTACTGAGTATGCTGATAGACTCCTTGATGGGTTGGATGACCTTGATTGGCCGGATAGTGTAAAGGAATTACAACGCAACTGGATTGGCCGATCTGAAGGTGCTGAAGTGATGTTCCAACTCCCCTCTATCGATAAGGAAATAACCGTTTTTACCACTCGGCCCGACACCCTTTTCGGCGCAACTTATATGGTTCTTTCTCCTGAACATTCCTTGGTTAAAGAACTCACTTCTCCTGATAAATTGAAGGAAGTAACAGATTATATCGAAAAAGCATCACGCAAGTCAGAACTCGACAGAACGGAATTRGCTAAAGAAAAGAGTGGAGTATATCTTGGTGCTGATGCAATTAATCCTGCAAACGAACAGGAGATTCCCATATGGATTTCCGACTATGTACTTATGAGCTACGGCACTGGAGCAATAATGGCTGTACCGGGTCATGATCAGCGCGATTGGGAATTTGCTAAATCTTTCGAATTACCCATTATTGAAGTAGTATCCGGCGGCAAAATAAATGAAGAAGCATTTGTAGATAATGTAGATGGCATATTGGTTAATTCGTCAACTCAAGATAACTCATTTTCACTAAATGATTTAAAAGTTCCAGATGCCATTAAAATGATTTCTGACTGGTTAGAAGAGACCGGAAAGGGTAGAAGTGCGGTAAATTATAAGCTTCGTGATTGGCTCTTTTCTCGTCAGCGTTATTGGGGGGAACCTATTCCTATTCTACATGATTCTGACGATAATACTGTTCCAGTAAGCGAAGAAGAACTGCCTGTGAAYCTTCCTCAAGTGGAAAGCTATCAACCTACTGGAACAGGAGAGTCACCGCTAGCMAAGRTCWCTTCCTGGGTAGAAGTGAATGAAGGCGGTAAAACGTATCTCCGTGAGACAAATACTATGCCTCAATGGGCAGGCTCATGTTGGTATTACCTCCGTTTTATTGACCCACACAACAAAGATGCAGTATGGTCAAAAGAAAAGGAAAGTTATTGGATGCCAGTTGACCTTTATATTGGTGGACAGGAACACGCAGTGCTTCATCTTCTTTATGCTCGTTTCTGGCATCATGTCCTTTATGATCTAGATCTTGTTAGTACAAAAGAACCCTTTACTCGACTGTTTAATCAGGGAATGATTCAAGGGGAAGATGGTTCGAAAATGAGTAAATCTAGAGGTAATTCTATCAATCCGGATGAAATAGTAGAAACTWCYGGTGCAGATGCGCTTCGTCTTTTCGAGATGTTCATGGGACCATTAGATAAAGCAAAACCGTGGAGTACAACAGGTTTGCAGGGTAGTYACCGWTTCCTGAAGCGWATWTGGAGAATGTTTGACAGTGAAAATGGTGGACTGAAAATTACAGATGYTGATCCCGCAGAAGACAAGAAACTCTATAAACTTCTCCATAGAACGATTATGAAGGTAACAAWTGATATTGAAAATCTTAGATTTAATACRGCTATATCAGCATTAATGACTCTTGGAAATAAAATGAAATCCAGAATGTCGGTTTCTAGGGCTAATGCTGAAACATTTATTCTCATGATAAGTCCATTTGTGCCACATATTGCTGAAGAAATTTGGCGACGGCTTGGACACACTGAGACGATAGTTTTTGAGAATTGGCCTGAATATAATGAACTTCTAGCTAAGGAAGATCTCACAAACATAGCCGTTCAAGTTAATGGAAAACTTCGCGGTGAATTTCAGATTGAAAATGATATCGATGTAGAAATTATAGAGCAGATGGCCAAAGATTTACCTGAAATACAAAAATGGACAGATGGAAAAGAGATACTGAAGGTAGTAGTAGTTCCTAATCGGGTTGTGAATATTGTTATAGATTGATATTATATCTTAAGAATAGAAAGAGACATAATATATATTATCAGCGATTAAGCATTAATCTATTATGGTGAAGGTTTCATTACAATTGATTGCTTAAATCTCAATAAACTCTYCTTTTCCCCTAGGAGTAACAGTGTATTGTCTTTAGACATTKTGTAATCAGGGTCAGGATTAAGTGTTGTMTCTCCTTCATCATCAAWAATGCCAACAATCAAAAGTTGAAAATTTTCTCTGATATTTGACTCTCTAATAGTGACACCGTGAAATTGGGTTATTGTTTTCAGGTTTATTTCCTCGATCAAAAGATCAATGTTGTGTTTAGGTGYAGTGATTTCCACTGTGTCCTCAACATATGGAGTTATGAGCAGTTCAGCCATCTTATGACCTCCTGCTACATACGGGTTGATCACCTTATTTGCACCTGCTCTTTTCATTTTGGATACATTTTGGTCAAGACTGCAGCGGCTGGTGATAAACAAATCTGGGTTTAGYGTTCTAGCAGTCATAGTAACAAACAGATTGTCAGAATCATTACTGAGGACTGCTACCAAACCTTGTGCCTGATCTATGTGAGACTTTTCTAGTGTTTCATCGGCAGTAGCATCACCTTCAATAAACACATAACCTAATTCGGATATTWTAGTTATTTTTTCGTTATTATTCTCAACAATCAAAAAGTCAAGTTTCTGGCTGTTGAGCTCTTCGCAAATGACTTTACCCATACGTCCATATCCGCATACAATAAAATGATTTTTTAGTTTTGAAGCWCGTTTCTCCATTTTATTCCTCCTGAGAAGGTTGATATTCAGAATTAATTCGGTTGCCTGACTGAATGCATAGAATACAATTCCTATGCCAAATGAAATAAGAATTATTGTCCATATCTTGGCATTCGGTGTGAGTTCTCGGACTTCATCAAAACCGACAGTGGACAAAGTTATTACAGCCATATAAATGCTGTCTAAAAAAGACCACTCTTCCCCGCCTAGAATTTTGTAACCGCTCGCACCTATTACAATTACAGTTACAAATAAAAGAAACACTCGAGCTATTCGGGACATGCCCATTAGATTTGAATCTCCATTCCATCGTAGGCTAAGWCCACCGGTCCRTCATAGAATTTCTCAACAGAAGACTTAATATCTGTCCCCATTACCTGAGGATAGAAATGAGTGAGCACAAGACGACCGCATTCAGTTTCGGCAGCGATTTTTCCGCACTCGCTTGGTGTCAGGTGGCCTTGTATTTTGCCGTCATCAGGAAATGAACATTCGAGAAGCATAACGTCAACTCCCTTGGCACTTATGATAAGCTCCTGGCAGTAGTCAGTGTCTCCTGAGTAAAATAACTCACCTACATTCCCATCCGTGAAGCGGTAGGTGATACTCTGCTCAGTGTGTTCAGTATGGTTACAGTCGAATGAAATATTATCAATGGACGAAGAATCTTGTGATATTTCCTCGATGCTTACTTCAAGATTCTCAGGCATCACCCACTGCTCATAAATATCCATGAGGCTGCGGAAATAGTGCTTAAATCCGACTGGAGCCGCTATCCTGAGTGATGCATGCTCTGCAGCTCGCGGATCGTGTTTAAGCGCAAAAAGTAAAGGAATAAGGTCAAATGTGTGATCGGGATGAAGATGGGAGTAACARATTCCATCAATATCAAGATAGTCCAGTCCGAAATCAGCCATTTTCCGCAATGCTCCTGAACCTCCATCAATGAGAATGCCGGTATTCCCGCTTTGCAGGAAATAACCGCTGTTGCCCCGCTCAGGGATAGGAATAAGAGTTCCGCTGCCGAGGACTGTGAGTTTCATGTTACAATTTACTCATGAAGAAGGTAAAAGGGAATCTCTTGACACATTCAACATTATTATCTGATAAACTCCGGATTCAAAACCTCCTCACTATCGTTCTTAGGAGAATTTACCAGYGTMGAAACTCTATTGGATAAAAGTTYACCTTGGTAAGAATTTAATAATCCTACAGCTTCCGTCGTCTCTATGTTCCCTATCCAGTTGTGCTCCTCTTCCGGARYAAGTATCRCCGGCATGCGGTCATGAATATCTCTTATTGTTGAACTTGCAGGCACTGTAACAATGGAGAAYGATTTTATTACTCTATCATTCGAAGACTCCCACTCTTCCCAGATYCCGGCAAATGCAAACAGGTTYTCATCTTTTAATGTGATTCTGAAAGGAATTTTACCTTCCGGTGTTTTCATCCATTCATAATAGCCGTCCGCCAATACCAGGCATCTCCTCTCCTTCAGTGCGTACTTRAAAGAAGGTTTTTCTGTTACGGTCTCAGCCCTGGCATTTATCAATTGATAGCCAATCTTTTCTTCTTTCGCCCAAAAGGGTATTAATCCCCACTTGAAGAACTGGACATTTTTCTTATCAGAATTCGTAATTACCGGAAGCAGTTGAGAAGGGGCGGCATTATAGCGTTTTGAATATTCCCCTTTATCTACTTTCGCTCCAAAACGTTCTTCCAATTCTTCCGCRTYTGMCGTKAYTGTAAATCTTCCGCACATTTTCTTACCCTGAATTAACGGTTAATATATTACTCCACCTTGTTGTATAACAGGGAGAAAGCTGCTCCTGCCGAAGCCACCACTTCCTGTCAAATCCCTGGACGGCGTACCTTACCACATCTCTCCCCATAGCGCCGTTTACCCTATCCATCACTTTGGTCACGCACCGATCCTTCTCCCTGTCCATGACATCAAACAGGCCTTGCTGAACCTGATTCTCAGGCACAATCCCGGTCACAATGACCCCCGCCTTCTTGTACTTGTATCCAGTTTTATAAATAGCCTCCAACCCTCTGATTGACTGCTTAATGATTTCAGCAGTGCTGTCAGTGGGGACAGATAATTTAATAACTTGGCAGTTATTGTATTGGGGAAGCTCCGGCTTAAACCTGTTTGTGTTTATAAACACGGATATAATGCCCGCACAAGATGTCTGTTTACGGAGTTTTTCAGCACATCGCGTAGCATACA
>NVVH01000070.1 GCA_002402135.1 Fidelibacterota bacterium
TTTCTTTTGCACTGTCAATCGAAGATACCAGATAGAATAAACGTATCATGGTGTTTCTCCTCTTTCGCCTGTGAATGAGGCGTTCTTCTACTGACAACTTAGTTCAAAACTCCCGACTTTACGTAATCTGGCCTTATTCAGCTGCCGATGGTTCGCACCAATATCACCGGGCCTGCCAGCGAAATACTCCAGGCAAGCACGGCAAGGAGACCGTCTCTCGAGATCATCGCAAGGCCAAATGCCATCAGCGCGACGCCAGCAATACTGGCACTGAATGGCACAATCTCCGTTGCCGGCATCACGATCGCAATCACCATGCATACAAGCGCCATGGCGTAGAGGCCAGGGCCCTTGACGAGGAACGTGAATCTCGGGCGTATCAGTCGATCAATCCGCCGTGCGGCAGGGAGAAGGATATGCAGTCCCTGCACAAGCTTCTGGCGCGGAACCTGACGCTGAAGCAACAGGCCGGGTAGCCAGAAATGGGTTCGCCCCAACAGAACCTGCCCCAACGTCAGCATCGTAAGCAGGCCCATCAGGGTTGGTATTCCAGGCACACCACTGAGAGGCGTCACCAGGATGAGGCCCACCAGAAGTACCAGCGGCCCAAAGGTTCGGTGCCCCACCGCATCCATCATTTCACCGATGGATACGTGAGAACGACCAGCGGCCCTGGTTTCTATCCGGTCCAGTAGCTGTTCGATATCCGCCGGATCACCCTGGTCATCCATTCACCAGCCTCCGGAAACCTTGTCGTTACTCGGTGGTGTTGTAGACGTAGGAAGACACCGTGCCGTCTTCATTGAATCGCACCACCAAGTCCGTTGTTTCGGCTTCCCCGAAAGCAGACCAACGATACTTGCCGTAGGTCCAGGTGCGCTTGCCATCTTCGATACCGGTGCGCCAGGGCTCGCCAAACATCTCCTGGATATCAGCGCGGTTGGTGTCACCGATCTCGATCTGGTCAACGTTGTGGGTAGCAAAGTCCTGGCCGACCGTGGCGCAGCCAGCCATAACCAGAGTCAACGCGAGCAGGACAATGGCTGAAAGAGAACTAACAGGCTTCATGGTGTATCCCTTTTTGTTGAGAACAAGACTATCAATCATACGGGTTTTGGTAACAGGTTAAATTACAGCCCGGACAGACACAAAAAAGGTTCATCGCGGGTTAGCGTGAAAAAGTAGGAGACGGCGGTAAAACCGGTTAGTTTTGAGTTCGCCAAAACAACAAAATTAGCCAATCCACCGCCGCCTCTATGAATGCTAATCTTCTTGATCTGTTCTGGGAAGGATTCACGATGGAATCCTACGTCCAGATTGACGCCCACTCCGTGCTCATCCGACTGCAACCTGCCGCTGATCATCTACCCTGCTGCAGTGGTTGTAACCAGCACACGCTTGCCATCCACGACACTAGTACCCGACGAGTTCGAGAGCGCGACCTGTTTCATTATCGAGTTTGGCTGGATGTGCCTGTCCGTCGAGTTCGCTGTGTATCCTGTGGTCCCAGACTTGAACAGATTCGCTGGTTACCAGGGCGACAGCGCCTGACAGCGGGCATGATCAATTGGATTGAGTCCTTGGTGCGCCTGATGCCAGTTCAGCATGTAGCAACCCTGTTGGGGTTGCACTGGCATACGGTCAAAGCCGTCGACCATCAACGTCTCAAGCGGGAAGTGACTGAGCCTGACAGGCATCGAATTCGCCGATTGATCATGGATGAGTTCGCCTTGTTCAAGGGGCACCGGTACGCCACCGTGGCGATTGATGCAGACACGCAGCAAGTGCTCTGGGTTGGAGAGGGGCGTAGCCGAGCCGCTGTGCGTCCCTTCTTTGAATGGTTAGGAGCTGAGGCGTGCACGCGGATCGAAGCTGTGGCGATGGACATGAATACCGCCATGGATCTGGAAGTTCAGCATCATTGCCCTAACGCTCGCGTGGTTTACGACCTGTTCCATGTTGTCGCCAAGTTCGGACGGGAAGTGATTGATCGGGTTCGGGTCGACCAGGCCAATCAGCTTCGACACGACAAGCCCGCTCGAAAGGTAGTGAAGCGAAGTCGCTGGCTATTGCTCAGAAATCGGACCAACCTCAAAGATGATCAAGCTCTGAAGCTCGAAGAGTTGCTGCAGGCTAACCAGCCTCTGATGACAGTGTATGTGCTGAAAGACCAGCTCAAAGAGCTCTGGTACGCCCCTTCAGAGGACGAAGCCAAGCAACGCTGGCAGGACTGGTTGAATCTGGCAATGAGCAGTGGGCTGGCACCAGTTCAGCAATTTGCCAGACGCCTCAAAGGCTATGTCGAAGGTATTATCGCCAGTGCTGTCTACCGGATGAATACCAGCGTCCTGGAAGGGATGAACAACAAGATTAAGGTCATCAAACGGATGGCCTATGGCTACCGGGACAACGACTACTTCTTCCTTAAGATAAAAGCAGCGTTTCCCGGTAAAGTGCGATGAACCACAAAAAAGCCCCGGTGTSTCGCCGGGGCCTATCGTCAACGCYTTGTCTGATCAGTAGAGCTTTGCCAGCGACTTYTTCGCGAASGGCTCMACCTCGCCAATGCGGCCRTCCTTCACTTTCACYAGCCACTCYGGRTCCTGCAGCARTGCACGGCCMACGGCRATCAATTCGAAYTCGYTGTTGTTCATGCGCTCAACCAGYTCGTCGATRCCRGAYTGYTCCACCGCTTCCTTCTTRCTGGCGAARGTRCCGCTGATGAAGTCCTCSGTCAGKCCCACRCTRCCAACCGACATSGTCGGCTTKCCRGASAGTTTCTGSGTCCASCCYGCCAGRTTMAGGTYMGAGCCYTCRAATTCSGGCTCCCAGAAGCGRCGYGTRGAGGCGTGRAAGATATCCACRCCGGCRTCSACCARCGGTYTCAGRAACTGCTCCAGYTCYTCSGGWGTGYTCACCAGCTTCGCYTCATAATCCTGCTGTTTCCAYTGGGAAAAACGCAGCATGATGGGGAAKTCCGGKCCTACCCGATGGCGGACMGCTTCAACGATCTCAACSACGAARCGCAGRCGRTTYTCCATACTGCCGCCGTAYTCGTCATCACGCTGGTTGGTGCCTTCCCAMAGGAACTGATCCAGCAAATARCCGTGGGCGCCGTGAATCTCCACRCCGTCAAAGCCCAACGCYTTGGCATCCTGRGCRSCGTCGGCAAACGCCRTGATRACGTCGTCRATRTCGTCCTTGCTCATCGCCTTGCCGTTGGGYTTGCCCGGTGAAAACAGRCCGGAMGGGCTGTAACCGGGTACKGMTGGGTCCGGCTCKGTGCCTTCCTTKCGTACGGCACCCACGTGCCACAACTGCGGGAAAATAGCCCCGCCAGCCTCGTGGA
>NVVH01000034.1 GCA_002402135.1 Fidelibacterota bacterium
AAATCTTGGATGAGCTGAAGGCGGTCAGATTGAGGGATGAGAAAGAGAAGAATTAATTAAGTTAAGCTATTATCAGAGGCATATATGTATCAGTTAATCAATCTAATTTTTCAAATATTATACATGTGCTTAATTGCACGTGTAGTACTGTCATGGATAGACCACAATCCAAACAACGAAATAATTCAATGGGTTTATAAAATAACAGACCCGATAATCAGACCAATTCAGCGCATCCTGCCTCCTATGAGCATCGGGATTGATATTTCGCCCATTATTGCTATTATTGCCTTGGGGTTTGTTAAAAGGTTAATTATTGGAGTGATGTTTTAGGGTATATTAAAATTGAAAAAGAAAAAAGATTTATAGGATTTAACCGAGGAGAATAAAATGAAAAAGCCACTCGCCATACTGCTTGTTTTTTCCCTGCTTAGCCCGTACTTGGTCTCTGCTCAGCACGACTCTTGCCAAGACAAGGAGTTCATCCGATTAAAGGATGTGAACATCAGCGATATGACGGACAGAGAGTATCAATACTTTATGATGATGTCGGAGGAGTGCGTTGATAATGAGGACGAAAAAAAGTTAATGCTGAAACTCAAACCCAAACTATTATGGTTCATAACTGGTATTGCAATTATTTACTTTATATATGATGAAGTGGTTGATGGTGAAGACGAAGATGAAAATGGCAAAGATAATGATGATTAAATTTTGACTTAATTGTTGTTTTATCACCCCCACCCAAAGGGATAGGATGATAACCTCACCGTGTTTGAACTGGGAGCGGTAGGTAAAGTATAAGAGAAATTATTTCAGTTCTTTGCGTTTCTGTTTGTTCAGCCAGACAGTAAACGATTTTTTGTAACTACTCAGGGGTGTGTTAATGAAACTGGAAATCCTTTTCCAGTTCTGGAGAGCAATAACAATAAAGATTACGACGATGATAGGTTGTGCTAACTGAGAATCTGCTACAGCCACCCCAATTAGGAGGCTCATAATAAATTTGGCGATGAGTAGGTAAGTCTTGATCACTGTTTTTCCATTTAAGATTTAATCCTGCTACGCACATCTATTCGAATGGTTCGTTCTGGTGTGACTGAAAACACATAATGTCTACGTACTGTTCTTCCATTTGTCCTAATAGACAGTTAGATTTAACTAGAGATGTGAGATGAAGGTCTGATGAAATAAGATGACGAAACGAACCACAACTATTTTTATTTTCATAGTGCTGCAGCTCTCTTTCCTTGCGGCTCAGTCCATGCGTTCCCTCTACCGCCTGGAGATTGGTGGAGGTGCGTCGTACTTGATGCCTAGGGATGACTATGATAACGCTTGGGGTTTAAGAGTTTTAGCCGCATGGCATATCTCGCCGCGTTATGCTCTTGGTATTAACCACAGTTCATCTGAACTTGATAGTAATGACGGAGAATCGATGGAGACAATTTCTGCCACCGGCATAGCACTGGAGATCTCTTTTCAACGGGGAGATCCGGTGGCAAGCTTCACTTCTATCGGCATGGCAAATGTCTCCGGTGAGGATGAACTGCTATTCATGTTTGGTGGCGGGATCAGGATTCCCTTGGGCGATAAATGGCTCTTAAGGCTGAGCATCCGCGACTATCAGTCAAATATTGGGATACCATTTGTCTCCTTCCCCAGTGGTCGAGTAGCKGTACAGGGGAGCGGCTCAAATTATCTGGAACTGGGTGTGACTATAAGCCGGAAACTGATGGAGAAGAAAACGGCGACAAAAGATAGAACGGGAAGAGGAAGGAGAGGTTCCAGATTATAAGATTGAGACAACACTTTTTCTTATTGGTTTTTACCACAATGTTAATCTGGAATTCAATTTCTGCGCAGGAAGCCGCAAAGGAGGATCAAACTGCGGTAAAACCTAACCCTAATCGGCAGATTCTGGGCAGTTGGCTCGGAGGRCCGGAAGGGATGCAGGAGGCGACCTTTACCTTTGTCTTCAATGGTGCTCTTTACATTGATGATGAAAAAGCCCAATGGGGAATTTCCGGGGAAGCTGAGCCTCTCACTCTTACCATCAGGTACAAGGATTCTATTCACGAAGATGAGGAGTGGGGATTGTCGTTTGAGAGTGATACAACGCTTATGTTTTATCTTGGTGAGACAGTCGAGATATTGATGAAAAAGGTGAAATAGACTGGAAGAGTTTCTGATTCATTGTCCTGGTATTCTAACATAGTTGAGCTTTCTCTTCCCACGAAACTGGTCATTACGGCAGCTATTTTCCTCATTGGACTAAGATTCGGAGCAATAGTCCTGATTTTTCTTCCCTTTGTGTTTTACCCCTACCGCAAGCGCCGGTAGATCATTTTTTCAGTTTGAATCGCCACGGCTTGGCGGCATACTCTCCAGCATAACTGACTCCTACCCTCGGTCCCGCTGTTATTTGATCGTCTGGGACTACTATCCCGCGATCTTCCAGCCAGATTTGATGGCCGGTCAGGTCTGTTCCGGAGTGGGTGGTATGGATTCCCAGTGCCTGAGTAAGTGTTCCGGGTCCGCCGGTGAGCTTGGAAATGACCGCTTTCTTATCTCGCCTCCGGAGCATCAGGTCAATGCCGTCTATAGGAACGATTGCCCGAATAAGGACAGCGTGAGGGATGCCTTCTACATTAGTGACGATGTTGAACAGGTGGTGGATGCCATAACAGAGGTAAACATATGCAACGCCCCCTTCTTGAAACATGATCTCAGTCCGTGAAGTACGGCGACCGTTGTATGCGTGGGAAGCCCGATCTTCTGGGCCGGCGTAAGCCTCAGCTTCCACGATCATACCGCCGGTAGTGTGATCATTTCCTATCCTCGTCAAAAGAAATTTACCCAGGAGTTCTCGGCTAATCTGTAGAACATCCGCCCGTACGTAGAAACTGCGCGAAAGCATCTGCATTTTAATGAGGCTTGGAAAAAGGTGAGTGAATATATCTAATGTAGATCAGTGGCGGTAAACGATACGACCTCGAGTGAGGTCATACGGAGAAAGTTCCAATGTTACCATATCGCCAGGGAGAATTTTGATAAAATGTTTTCGCATYTTGCCGCCTACGTAGGCGAGTACTTTATGGGTTTTCCCACCAATTTCCAACTCAACCCTGAACATAGAACTGGGCAGGGCTTCAATGATTGTACCTTCGGCTGTGATTGGTTGTTCTTTTGCCATAATCCAATCGCCAATTTACACAAATCATGATCAAATGGCAGTAAAAGAGTCTAGTAAATTAAACGGACCGGAAGCTGAGTAGCCACCGGCCCGCTCCACACCCAAGGCTTTGAGGAGGGTTAAGCCTCGGATACAATCAGTAGTTATTTATTTTCAGGGTGAGGATGCACTTCCGGAGTTAGTACCCCTGGAAGTACTCAAAAGGATTTCCTCACTCACCGGAATATTCACTTCAGGCTTCTCAGAGCGTTCTTTTTCTGCATCCAACTCCTTTTTGGAGTCTTCACCAGCAGAATCTGCTGCAGCCAGTATTGACTCATCATCTTCCGCAAGTTCACTGGCAAGAGTAGTTGTGTACTCCATTCCGTTCCATTTGAAGATATTGCCGGAGCCCAAATTTACGCGGGCATCCCGAAATGCTTCCGAGAATGTATAACCCACATCCCCTTCTCCGTTATATTCCAGAATAGCGATTTCAGTTGAGATACCCGCTTCCACCTCGGCAATTGGCTCTTTGGCGTTGGCAATATCTTGATCCGAAATTTCGGCTGTTGTGGAAAGAGCTATATCTTCATTACCAGAGGAAAGATCTATACGATTCTCTGGGGTTGAAGTACTTTTTGTGAGAGTTCTAATCTGTTCGGATTTCACTTTAGTTATCTTGCTGGATGTTCGACTGTAGAGGCCCAGTGTAATAGCCAGCGCCACGACAGCACTTACTGAGATTAGAGCGATGGTCTGTTTTAGCTCTCTTTTCATTTTTCTTCTCCTTCGTTCGTTTGGAAATAAAAAAGAGGGTCGCATAAACGATCCCTCCTCGTTTTACCTTCCGGGGTTTTTCAGCCCCGCTTTTCACATAAACGAGGTTGTAACGTAAGAGTTCCCGCCAATTCGAATTTCGTTTGATTCTCCGCAGGTCTTCCTCTATATTTTCCCTAATTAGAAATAAGAAGTGGACYTGTGAAGATTATCAGGCTGTCTTTAATAATTTGACGCATAACAGGTAAATAAGATTATGACAAAGAAAAAAACKGAMAAMKMTATTCAATCTGACATGGAACGACTTAACCAGTTGGGGATCGCCCTCAGCAGTGAGAAGAATCTTGATAAGCTGTTGGAAATGATCGTTACCGAAGCGAGATCATTTACACATTGCGACGCTGGTACACTATACCGCATTATAGAAAAACGGAAAGTGCTTAAGTTCGAGATTATGCAGACTGAATCCACAGGTTACGCAGCCGGAGGTACGACMGGCGACAAGATTAATCTGCCGCCAGTCCCGCTGGTAGTGGATGGGGAGGAAAATCACTCAAATGTCTCTGCTCATGTAGCCATTGCGGGTGAGACTGTAAACATCCCTGATGTTTACGAAGCGGAGGGGTTCGACTTCTCAGGTCCGAAAAAGTATGACGAGATCACCGGTTATCGTACTCAATCTATGATGGTCATCCCTATGCGTGATCATACGGATAAGGTCATCGGCGTTTTGCAACTGATTAACTCATTATCTCCCAAAGGCGAACGGATTCCGTTTGATGAAAAGTATGAAAGTCTTATCCGATCCTTGGCAAGTCAAGCCGCCGTAGCTATCAATAACGCTCAGCTTATTTATGATCTTGAGTATTTGTTCAAATCACTGGTGAACTACACAGTTAAGGCAATTGACGCGCGAAGCCCGCATACCGCTGGTCACTCCAGCCGGGTAGCCAAGCTAACGCGCCGAATTGCTGAGGATATGAATTTCCAGACAACCGGCCCCTTTGCTGATATCCATTTTACTGATGAACAACTTGAGGAGATCTGGATCGCCGGATTGCTTCACGATGTGGGTAAGATTGGAGTTCCGGAACACGTCTTAGAGAAACAGAATAAACTTGATGGCGCCAACTATCAGGTTGTTCTTGATCGCTTGCAAAAGATAAAAGAACTCATGCTCATGAATGGAAAACTGAGAAATCTACAAAATGGCAACGCTGAGGAAACTCAGGACGATCAACTGAAGAAAGAGCTGGAGAATTTGCAGGATGACTACGACTTCATTTTATGGGTAAATAAACCGGGCTTCCTCCAGCCGGAAAAGAAGGAAATTTTGGATGCCATCGCCCAAAAGACATATGTGGATGCAGAAGGTAATGAGCAACCTTATATCACAGAGGAAGAACACACTAATTTTTCCGTAGTCAAAGGGAATCTTACGGCTGAAGAACGTATTCAGATTCAAGAACATGTGATCTATACCAGAAAGCTTTTGAAGAAGCTACCGTTCCCTGATCGGCTGAAGAATGTCCCTTTATACGCCGCTACCCATCACGAGCACATAGACGGCAAAGGATATCCTGATGGTTTACCGGGTGACCAGATTCCGCTGCCGGCAAAAATTATGTGCGTCGCYGATGTATGGGATGCCCTTACAGCACAGGATCGTCCTTATAARCCGCCYATTCCMGCRGAYCGGTCATGCGARATTCTTCGATCAGGCGCCAAATATGGTGAATTTGAAAAAGATGTGGTGGAACTGTTTATCAATCACCGGCTGTGGGAGAAAAAACCGGGAGAAATTACYGAATTTCCCGATGAGGAAGATAAGTAAGAGAGCTGATGAAATGAAGAGTKGGGAAGAGCGCAACTTCCTGCGGAAAGTGGAGCCGACTATACCATAAACCAATGACGCCTGAAATACAATTTCTGATCATCATTGCTGTCGCTATGATACTCTTTGTAAAAGAGGTCTTGCCCATGGATGTAACTGCGCTTACACTTTTGACTGTTCTTCTGGTATTCGGGTTTGTTGATATTGACACAGCGATCTCTGGGTTCTCCAATAAAGCTGTTTTGACGGTYGCCATCATGTTCGCATTAAGTCACGGACTGGTAAAGACTGGTTTCCCGGAAGTGATGGTGGACCGATTGAGCACTATCGGCGGGAAGAGTAAATGGCTGGCAGTAGGAGCTTTTTTGATGTCAGCCAGCGTAATTTCAGCTCTCATCAATAATACAGCAGCTGTGGCAATACTCATTCCTGTAGCCATACAACTCAGCCAGAGATTTCAAGTCTCGCCGTCGAAAGTTCTCATCCCYCTTTCCTATGCTGCCATTTACGGTGGGACCCTTACGCTCATCGGTACATCAACGAATCTCTTAGTAGCTTCCATGGTAGAAGTCAACGGGGGATTTATAGATGCTCCTYTGGGGATGTTTGAGTTTGCCAGGATGGGAATCATTTTCTTGATAGTGGGAACATTTTATAATCTGTTGATTGTCCCTAAAATTCTACCATCCCGAGCCGGTGTTTCTTCGCTTACCAAGAATTACCAGTTATCACCTTATCTCACTGAATTCAGGATTGCAGAAGATTCACCTCTTGTGGGTCATACCTGTTTCGAAAGAGGAGTGAGCGCAAAGTACGATATAACCGTATTGGCTGTAATCCGTGGAGATGAACGGCACGATTTCAACATTAGGAATCTGAAATTGAGGGAAGGAGATTTGCTGCTTTCCCGCGGATCTCTCGATAGCTTTATCAGATTCCGGGAAGAGGAAAAAGTATTACTGTTAACAGATCTTAAGATGAACCAGTCAGAGTTGACCGGTACCGATAGCGTTGTAGTGGAAGGTCTGGTGACTCAGGAATCTACTCTTATAGGTCAAAGCCTGAAAGAGGTTGACTTTCGCAATTCCTTCGGTGCATTTGTGCTTGCTATCAGAAGAGAAGGCCGTGTGCTTAGAGAAAAAATTGCTCATATTGTGCTGCACTTTGCSGACACGCTGCTCATATTCATACCTAAATCCCGCCTTGGAAGTTTAGGCGCCTCACGAGACTTAGCCATACTTCAAGAACATGATGTAAAACTCCATAAAGTTCGGTTTTGGTGGCTAGCCATTGCTGTTATTCCGCTGGTGATGTTTACCGCGGCGGCAGGGTTGGTCGATATTCTTCCAGCCGCGCTGGTGGGATTAGTATTCCTTCTTTTGTTAAGAAGTGTTACCATGCATGAGGTCTACGGCTCGATCAACTGGTCGGTTATTATCCTGATTGCGGTCTTCATCCCGGTTGGAGCAGCAGTTAAAACGACTGGTTTAGATGTTCTGATTGCAACGGTTATTACTGATTTAGGATCTAACTTTCAAAAGGATATTATACCTTTTGCATCACTATCCATTATTTTTCTTGTTGCAACGCTACTGACRTCGTTTTTGTCCAACAATGCCGCCGCAATTGTTTTGGTTCCWATYGCTCTTGCCATTGCTGAAAGTTTGGGTGTTAGTGCTMGACCTTTTGTATTTGCTATCTGTTTTGGCGCTTCCACTTCATTCATGACACCCATGGGATACCAGACCAATCTCATGGTCTACGGYCCCGGACGTTATAAGTTTTCTGATTTCATGAAGGCTGGTGCTCCCTTAACGCTCATTTTCTGGGTACTGGCATCCTATTTCATTCCCATATTCTGGCCATTCTAATGAGAAAAATATGGCAAAAGTAGCCCCTTCGATTCTTTCTGCAGATTTTGCGAATTTATCTAAAGCATTAGAGCAATGTGAGGATGGAAGAGCAGATCAGATTCATATTGATGTTATGGACGGTCATTTCGTGCCAAACCTGACAATTGGGCCACCGGTTGTAAAAGATATCCGAAAACAGACTACTCTTCCATTGGACGTACAYCTAATGATCGARAATCCYCAGCAATACATCCCTCAATTCGTAGATGCAGGTTCAGATTTGATMACTGTACATGTTGAATCATCAGGCGATATGCAGATGACATTAGAAATGATACGTGATGCCGGAATAAGCCCAGGTATCACACTTCGTCCCGGTACGCAGCTATCTCTTGTGGAACCTTATTTAGAGCTAGTGGATCTTGTGCTCGTCATGTCAGTAGAGCCGGGTTTTGGTAGTCAGGGATTTATCCCTGCGTCATTTAATAGAATTTCATCTTTGCGTCGGTCGATAGATTCAAATGACGGCTGCAGCACACTTATCTCTGTGGATGGCGGAGTGAAACTTCATAATGCAGGGGAGATATTGGCAGCAGGCGCGGACATACTCGTAGCGGGATCTGCCATATTTGGAACTGATGCTCCCGCCGACACAATAAGACAATTTAAAGCGATAGATTGAGACAGCCATGACGGAGACACAGATAACCACTATTTTTCTCGGTACGGATCACGCCGGCTTCGAATTAAAAGAAGCGATAAAAGCTCACCTTGATTCTTCCGGATATGAGATTGAAGATTTGGGTGCTAACTGGTACGATGGTGAAGACGACTATCCTGATTTTATCCGGCCCGTTGCGGAAGCTGTGGCGAAAGATCCTAACAGCCGGGGAATCATCATGGGTGGTTCCGGGCAGGGAGAAGCAATGTGCGCTAACAGAGTGAAAGGAATCCGCGCGGTGGTTTATTATGGAGGTCCCGATGATATTATTAAGCTTTCACGGCAGCATAATAATGCCAATATCCTTTCATTTGGCGCAAGATTCATCTCTGAGGAAGAGGCATTAATAGTTTTAGACGTTTGGCTTTCTCTTCCGTTTGAAGGAGATCGTCATCAACAGAGAATAGATAAATTGGATGAATAGATGAGTGAACCAAAAGATCTAACAATTGGAATCGAAGAAGAATATCAGATCATCGATCCTGAAAGCCGTGAATTAACATCTTTCATACGCGAATTTCTTAACCAAGGTGCCATACTGTTCCGCGATCAGCTTCAACCAGAATTACTGCAATCACAAGTGGAAGTTGGGAGCAAAGTGTGTAAGAATGTCCAGGATGTTACTGCAGAGATAAAGAGGCTTCGCAGTATGGTTTGCGGGTTAGCTAATGACAATAATCGCTCAATTCTTGCCGCAGGTACGCATCCATTTTCCAGTTGGGAAGATCAGCTAGTG
Organism: Fidelibacterota bacterium; assembly: GCA_002402135.1. Lineage (GTDB taxonomy): Bacteria > Fidelibacterota > Marinisomatia > Marinisomatales > UBA2128 > UBA2128. The sequence goes on from NVVH01000034.1 coordinate 9,100, forward strand.
ACAGATAAGGATCGCTACCACGGTTTTATAGATTCCATGCAGATAGTGGCTAAACGTCTTCTGATTTTTGGAATGCATGTACACATTGGCATCTCAGATCGTGATCTGAGGATTGATATTATGAACCAGATGCGTTACTTCATGCCTCATATCTTAACACTCTCTACTTCTTCTCCTTTCTGGCGAGGTGAGGATACCGGATTCAAGTCSTATCGCAGTATTGTTTTTGAGGATCTTCCCAGAACGGGAACCCCGGAATTTTTTGATTCTGCATCCGCTTTTGATAGTTATGTGGAAACATTAATTAAGTCCGGCTGTATTGATGAACCGACAAAGATATGGTGGGATATTCGTCCCCATCCCACATTTCCCACATTAGAATTCCGCATCTGTGATTGCACTACAAAAGTAGAGGAAGTCACTACCATTGCAGCATTGATTCAAGCACTGGTAGCTAAGTTAATTCAGCTAAAAAAGAATAATCTGACCTGGAGGCCTTATCGCGCCAGCTTTATAGACGAAAATAAATGGCGGGCAATGAAAAATGGTGTTAAAGGAAAATTGATCGATTTTGAAGAAGTCGTAGAATTACCTGTGAGCGACCTAATGGAAGAACTCTTGGACTTCATTGATGATGTTGTGGATGACTTGAATTCACGGGAAGAAGTTGAATATGTACGGGAGATACTTAAAAATGGGAGCAGCGCAGACCGGCAGTTAAACTGTTTTCAAGAAACGGGTAAAATGGAAGATGTGGTAGATTTACTTATAGATGAAACAATGGCAGGGTGTTTATAAAAGACAAGAAGATTAAGCTTTAATTATTTTTACTTTTTAGAATTTGTTGTTCCGCATTTTTCAAATCATTTTGGGTGTTTACATTAAGAAATAAGTTGGTCTCCTCTATAAAGTCGACTTCTGCATGATTAATGTGTTTATTGAGATCGTGTAATGATAAATTTCCATTTTCAATCATATGCTCTATAGTTGGCAGTGAGGTGATGGAATAAAAACTGCATGTAGGTTCTATTCCTCTACTTGTGATCGGCAATATTGAATCACATTCATCCGAAGTTTTGTCCCACAGTTTTAAAATGATTTCTTCTGAAATAAACGGGAGATCACAGGAGATGATAAAGTTCCATTTGTGTTCGGACTGCTTAAGAGCTGTGTATATTCCTGTTAAAGGTGCTTGAACATTGAGAATATCCTGAATTAAACGTTTCTCGCCGAAATCATAATTTGATTTAGCAACAATTGATATCGATTCAAATAAATCAGTACAGAGATTCCAGGAACGTTGTAATAAGGTGATTCCTCCTAGCATAGCTTTCCACTTGGGAGATTCGAATCGTTTACTTTTGCCTCCGGCGAGAATAAATGCTGAAGCAGGGAGTTGTTTAATTAAATGATTCATAAATGAAATTTATTATTTCTATATATAAAAACCTTTATATATATTACTTATCGAGAAAATCGTGGATATCAAATGAGTACAAATCTATCGGTTCAATTCCTTCAGTCTGCTTCTAGCGTCATGAAAGCGCTAGGGCACCCAGCGCGCATTAAAATCGTGGAATTTCTGCAGAGTGATGAGAAATCGGTAAGCGAAATTCAAGAACATATTGGCAGAATACAACCYGTYACATCTCAGCATCTTAGCATCATGCGTGATCGAGGGATTGTCAAAAGCCGTAGGAAAGGAACAACAATCTACTATTCCATTGCTAATGATTTCATTTCAAAAGTCCTCGACTGCATCGCCGAATGTCAGGCAAAGATTCAGTCAGGTGAGTGGCAATTTGAATTTGGTGAATTATCAAAATCGGAGGATAAGCTATGACTGACTATCAGGATGATCAGTATCTCGATTGCAAGGGTTTGAATTGTCCGCTGCCGATTCTTAAGACAAAGAAAGCATTAGACGGCATAAATAGCGGTGAAATCTTAAAGATGGTTGCTACAGATCCAGGATCGRTAAATGACGTTCAGGCTTTCACCAGGCGAACGGGATACCATCTCCTCGAATCAATCGCCGAGAATGGTGAATTCACCTTTTACATTCGTAAGTCGTAGTAGCTTCTTGTATTAAGAGATTACATTGAGAATGGGTGGTAATCATGAGTGAAACGAAACCATTAAAGGGAATTAATTTGCCTTCGATAACATCTTATACAGCTGAAGACCTTTTCAGCTTCTTATCTATAAAAGAAGATATGCTTGTTTTAGATGTTCGTAATGAAGAAGATTTTTCACAATTTAATGTGGAAGGCCCGTTTCCGTTCCAAATGAAAAATGTGCCATATATTAATTTCATGGAAGAAGAAGATGAGTCGGTAGCAAAAATATCTAATGAAAAGCCGGTGAAGATTGTCTGCGCAAAAGAAGGCTCAGCCCAGTATGTTGGCGAAATATTAATGCGCCATGGATTTGAAGATGTTTCTTATTTAATAAATGGGATCAAATCCTGGGGAAATTTGCTTCTGCCCAAACGAATTAATAATGAATCAGATGATTATGCATTGTACCAGTTCATTCGTCCGGGGAAAGCTTCCTGTAATTACGGTTTATTATATAAAAGAGAAATRGTCATCTTTGATCCGAGTCGGAACATTGAGTTTTATCAATCCTTTGCGAATGAAAACGACGCCAAAATTGTTCGGATCTTTGAAACCCATCTTCAGGCTGATTACATCAGCGGCAGCAAGCAAATCTCAMWCGTAACAGGAGCTGAAATCTTGGCACACGCTGGAGATTTCAGCGMAKCGTCYTTYCRATTTARTCAAGTAAATGAMKGTGAWACMTAYACWATYGRTWCTAACGGTCCGGAWATTCGTGTGATMCATACACCRGGYCAYACACCKGGAAGTACAAGTTATATCATTGATGACAAATATTTTCTTTCCGGTGATACSRTGTTCATTMATTCAATTGGSCGACCGGACTTGGGMGGTAARGCARAARAGTGGTCAGTCATGCTCTATGATACGCTTACCAATAAGGTTAAGAATATGGATGAAAATTGGAGTGTGCTTCCTGGACATTTTATGCATTGGAATGAAGCCAATAAGGATTTARTATTCACTGAAAAATTAGGCAAAGTAAAAGCAAATAATGCGACTGTTTATRGTATTGAGTCACCGGAAAWATTCACACAATATGTGATGGATAACATGCAAAWATCTCCAGATGTTTATTYTRAAATTCGGAAAGTCAATTACGGTTGGCTGGATGTGGACATTGATGAAGCTGATGTCATGGATCTTGGAAAAAATGAATGCGCAGCAATGTCCTATACTGAGATACAAAAAAGATAGTATGAATTACGGATTTGTCATAGATAATCGTAAGTGCATTGGCTGCCATGCMTGTACGGTYGCGTGTAAGTCTGAACATGATATTCCCCTTGGTGTAAATCGAACTCATGTTAAATATATTGAGAAAGGTATTTTCCCAAATAGCACTCGGGAATTTTCTGTCCATCGCTGCAATCATTGTGCGGATGCACCTTGCGTTGAAATTTGTCCCACAACAGCACTTTACACCCGGGCTGACGGCATTGTGGATTTTGACAATGACCGCTGYATCGGYTGYAARAGYTGCATGCAGGCCTGTCCCTACGATGCCCTTTACATTGACCCCGATACAAATACGGCGGCCAAGTGCAACTACTGCGTCCACCGGCTTGATGGCGGCTACGAGCCTGCCTGCGTTATTGTTTGCCCCGTAGAAGCTATCATTTCCGGGGATTTGGATGAACCCAATTCCCAAATTGCTCAATTGGTAGCCAACRAAGATACCATGACACGCAAGCCGGARAAAGGAACTATCCCAAATTTGTATTATCTGAATGGCACCCATGAAATGCTGGATCCTTCTGCAACTAAGCAGGATGGAAACTATGTYTGGTCCGAGCAGGTCACCGGTGTAGGGCATTACGCCAAATATGCTGATAAAAGATCGTCCGAAGCTGATATGGATTCACTGTTAATTCAAATGGCAATGGAAGGATCAGCAGAAACTGGTAAGCCCTTCGATCAACGTGCAATTGATAAAGTCTCAAAGGAAATTCAACAGGATGTGGACAGTCAGGAAGCCCGGCGAGTGTATGACAGTCCCAATAAGGGTGTTTTGTGGGGCTGGGAAGTGCCGGCGTATGTTTGGACTAAAGCCATCGCTACCGGTACGTTTCTAATGATGGCAGTTTGGTATATTTTTAATGGCAGTATTGATCCTTCTTTAGAATTAAATGGACTAATTACAACTCTCGTATTTATGGGTTTAACCGGCGCATTCTTGGTAAAGGATTTAGGTCGTCCAGACCGTTTTTTCTATGTGCTTCTACGACCTCAATGGAATTCCTGGCTTGTCCGCGGCGCATATATCATTACCGGATTCGGCGGAATTGTGACGCTTAAAATGCTTGATAATTATTTCAAATTAGGACTGAGTTGGCTTTGGATTCCTGGAATGGTTTTTGCCATCTTGGGTGCAATCTATACGGCATTTTTATTTAATCAAGCTCGTGCACGAGATCTTTGGCAGACACCTATTGTGTCAGCAATTCATATGCTCGTACATGCAGTCATGGCCGGCTCCATAGTCATGATGGTAATTTCACCGGATACTATTGAATGGATGGCGAAAAGTTTATTTTGTGGTATAGTCTTAAGTATGGTCATTATAGCAAAAGAAATCTTACTACCCCATGACACAAAAGATACTCGGAAGGCTATTCAGCTTATGACAAAAGGTTATTACTCCAAACATTTCTGGTCCGGAGTTATGATTGGATACATAATCCCGCTGGTCATATTACTTACACTAAGCCGAGACTGGTTTTTTATTGCCGGTGGATTTGTCTTAATTGGAATATTTTTAACAGAATTTGTACGCATACGTGTGCCTCAATTGATACCATTGAGTTAAGGATCGCCACCAAGACTCTATGACATGAAGAAAAACCTATAATAGATTTTGTGTATGTGTGGCAAATAAAGAAAAATAATGAAACGTAGTTGGATAGAAACATTTTCAGAATCATTGGGTCTYATYGATAAAATATCGGATAGACCGGATTGGTCGGAAGACTTTGTTATGGAAGGTCCGCGGGAGTTGTATAAATATCCCGATCCCAGTGAATGGGATGACTTTATTGAATTAGATGCACTGGCTTGGCCGGAGAAAAAGGAAAGGCATTATTCCATCGTTCCTACAACGTGTTTCAACTGTGAGTCCGCCTGTGGATTGCTGGCTTATATTGATAAGGAGACCAATAAAGTTCGAAAGTTTGAGGGGAATCCCCATCATCCTGGAAGTCGCGGACGGAATTGTGCCAAAGGTCCGGCGACTATTAACCAAATCAACGATACAGAACGAATTCTCCATCCGCTAAAGCGGAAGGGGGAGCGTGGGTCCGGTGAATGGGAGCGGATCACCTGGGACCAAGCTCTTGATGAGATCTCTGAGAAAATCGCTGCATCTATACACAAGCGAAAAGACGGAGTAGTTTATCACGTTGGTCGCCCCGGACACGAAGGTTACGCCAAGCGAGTCCTGAAAGCTTGGGGTGTGGATGGCCACAATTCCCACACGAATATCTGTTCTGCCGGTGCCAGAACTGGTTACGCCTTGTGGCAAAAGTTTGATCGTCCCAGTCCGGACCATACAAATGCGGAAGTGATTTTACTGGCCTCGTCTCATTTGGAAACAGGGCACTATTTTAATCCTCACGCACAACGGATCATGGAAGGGATGATGAAAGGTGCCAAGCTGATTGTCATTGATCCGCGCCTGTCTAATACAGCATCTATGGCGGATGAATGGATGCCTACTTATCCGGGTAGTGAGTCTGCACTGTTCATGGCTATGGCCAAGATTATTCTGGATGAAGAGTTATACGATCGGCATTTTATGGAGAACTGGGTGAACTGGGATGAATATCTTAAGAATCTTCATCCGGACGACCCGGTAGAGTTCGACCAATTCATTAAACGGTTGAGCGAAGAGTGGGCAGAATACACGCCTGAATATGCGGCCAAGGAAGCTCAGATTGATGCGGAGCAAATTATTCGCGTGGCGGGATTGATCGGTAGAGCCGGCAGTAAGTTTTCATCACATGTCTGGCGCGGTGCTTCCATCGGGAATCTTGGGGGCTGGCAGGTATCCCGGACGCTCCATCTGCTGAATGTGCTCACCGGCTCGGTTGGGACAGAAGGAGGGACATCCCCCGGCGGATGGAATAAATTTCACCCCACCTTTTTTGATACTCCTCCCGATCCCGATGCCTGGAATGAATTGATCTGGCCCAAAGAATACACTCTATCTCATTATGAAATGAGTGAAATATTACCCCACATGCTCAAAGATAATCGTGGTTCTCTTGACGTCTATTTTACGCGTGTTTTCAATCCCGTATGGACTTAYCCCGATGGTTTCACTTGGATTGAAATGTTATCCGATAGTGAGAAAATCGGTTGCCATATTGCTTTGACTCCAACTTGGAATGAAACCGCCTTTTTCGCGGATTATGTACTTCCCATGGGCCACGCATCTGAGCGGCACGACATCAATTCCTATGAGACTCAGGCTGGCGTCTGGATCGCCTTTCGACAACCGGTTCTGCGTGAAAAAGCGCGCCGAGATGGGAAAGAAATTGAGTTCACTTACGAAGTAAATCCCGGTGAAGTATGGGAAGAGGATGAATTTTGGATCGAGCTATCCTGGCGCATTGATAAGGACGGCGATCTCGGCATACGTGATCATTTTATGAGCCCTTATCGCAATGGCGAAAAAATCAACGTTGATGAATATTATCAATATATTTTTGAGCATACGAAAGGCTTACCCGAAACAGCAGAAAAAGAAGGACTGACTCCTCTGGAATACATGAGAAAGTTTGGCGCCTTTATGGTCGAAACTGAAGTGTATGGTAAAAATGAAACTAGCTTATCCAATGAAGAGATGGTTGGAACATCAGTTAGAGAAAATGGCCAGATAGAAAAAGACGAACAAACTATAGGCGTTCAAATTGATGGTCAGAATTACACAGGATTTCCCACACCTTCTAAACGACAGGAAATTTACTCCCAGACTATGGTGGACTTTGGCTATCCGGAACACGCCACTCCGGGATATCGCATTAAAAGTCATGTTCATCCTGATGAAATGGATAAGAGTAAGAATGAATGCGTGCTTTTGCCCAATTTTCGTCTACCGACTCACATCCATTCCCGGTCTGCCAATTCCAAGTGGCTGGCAGAGATTGCCCACCGGAACCCCATCTGGATTCACTCTAAAGATGCACAGCGGTTAAGTGTAAGGGATGGTGATCTTCTTAAAATCACAACTGAAATCGGCTGGTTTGTGGATAAGGTTTGGGTCACGGAAGCCATTAAGCCTGGCGTGGTTGCCTGCTCCCATCACATAGGTCGCTGGCGCCGCCATCAAGACGAAGGTAACCGATTCATGACCAATACGGTGGCTATCCAAAACATGGGAGATGGAAAATGGAAGATGACGACTGTTAGTGGTGTTGAGCCGTGGAAAACAGTCGACGCTGACACCAACCGAATCTGGTGGAGAGATGGAGGCGTACATCAAAATATCACCCATGCAGCCAATCCTGATCCTATTTCCGGTGCTCACTGCTGGCTGCAGAAAGTAACTATTTCCAAGCCTGAGCCAGGTGAGAAATACGGAGATATTTTCGTGGATACGAACAAATCATTTGAGCATTTCAAGAAATGGAATGAATGGGCGAAGGAAAGAGAGACTCATCCGGATGGGTTGCGGCGGCCGCTGTGGATGGGACGTCCGCTTACGCCAAAAACAAAACAGTTTTATTTAGATAATTCTTAGATATATTCAATCATATTCTCTTAGCCAATTAACCTAAATCCCGCGACTGCGGGGCAAGGTTTGAGGCCGGTACGATCCCGATGGAAACAACGGGATTTGCTCCCGATTTCTCCCGATATTTTCGGGTGGATGACTTGGAATGAGAAAGGATCAAACRACACACATCCGACCCCATGTGGACAGTGAGGCATATGCGCCTGCACGTCCAYCCATCACCGACCAATTCGGCCGCACGTTTAATTACCTCAGAATTGCAGTTAATGAAAAATGCAATTTAAGATGTATTTACTGTATGCCCGAAGAGGGTGTACAGTTCAATCCTAAAAATGAAATTTTAACCACAGAGGAAATCTTAAGAGTCGTCAAAGTTGTCTCAGATTTAGGTGTGAACAAAATTCGATTCACGGGTRGCGAACCGTTATTAAGAGGCGATATTACAAAGCTCGTCGGAAAATCAWCCAGCACACCGGGGATAGAATCTGTCCATTTGACAACTAATGGTGTTTTGCTCGATCGCTATGCAGGGGACTTGAAAGAATCCGGTTTAGCCGGTGTTAATATCAGTATTGATACCCTGAACATTGAAAAATATATACAGATCACTCGCCGGGATGAATTGRTGCGTGCTATGGAAGGGTTGGAAGCTGCAAAAACTGCCGGAATTCCATCCATTAAAGTCAATGCGGTTGCTCTGCGCGGTTTTAATGATAGTGAAATTGTWGAATTCGTTGAATTGACGAAGGATTATCCCCTAACAGTCCGCTTTATTGAATTAATGCCATTTGATGCCCACCAGATTTGGAAAACCGGAAAATTTTTCAGTGCTGAACATATCCAAAAGGAATTAAAGGATCACTTTCCAAATATAAAAATAACGACTGGAACTGCCACTGAACATTTCATTTTCCAAGTGCCTAATTATGCGGGAAAAGTTGCTGTGATACCATCATACTCGCGCAATTTATGCGGAAATTGTAACCGTATCCGTCTCACTGCGGATGGGAATATCCGAAATTGTCTGTATGCTCATAATGAATTTAATCTAAAAGAATTAATGCGTTCTGGGGGGACGGAGGAAGAATTGAAAGAGTTAATGTTGTCAGCTATGTGGAAAAAACCAATTGATGGCTGGGCAGCCCAGAAAACTGGCAGCGATAGTCGGGAGTCAATGACACAAATTGGCGGTTGATGAAAAACGGAGAAGAAATATGAAAGTATTTTCACATTTAGACGAAGATGGAAATGTCAAGATGGTAGATGTAACCGATAAAGTTTCAACCGTTCGAATTGCAAAAGCTGAAGGTAAGATAATCATGCTCCCGGAAACCATTACTGCTATTACAGATGATGCAGTTCCAAAAGGGAATGTCCTGACTACTGCTAAAATTGCCGGTATCCAAGCTGCGAAGAAGACTTCAGAATTGATACCACTCTGCCATCAGTTGAATTTGAGCTGGATTGATCTCGGATTCGACATAGAAGAGAACGGGATAGGTATCAGCTCTATCGTGAAGACAAGGGAAGCTACCGGCGTGGAGATGGAAGCGCTCACTGCTGTGTTCACTGCAGCCCTCACTATTTATGATATGTGTAAAGCCATTGATTCATCCATGGAGATTTTATGTGTAAAGCTGATCTCTAAGTCAGGCGGTCGCTCTCAGCATATGACAGACTTCAGGCCGAAAGTAGGAGTTATCACTCTTTCCGATAGCGTCGATGCCGGGAAAATAGAAGATATTTCCGGCACACTGCTCAAAGAGGGTTTTGGTGCTGACGACTGTACTGTGGAACATTACAAAGTATTATCTGACGGCTCCGTGGAATTGGAAACGACAATCTGCGAATGGATAAATGATGGAGTAGAGCTGATTGTTACTACTGGAGGGACTGGTCTTGGTCCCCGTGACTTGACGCTCTCCATAGTAGAACCCATGTTTGACTCCCGATTATCTGGTATCGAACAGGCTCTTCATGCAAGGGGTCGCAGTTCTACTTCAACAGCCATGCTCTCCCAAYTAGCAGCAGGTGTAGTTGATGGTGCAATCATTATCTGTGTGCCGGGGAGCCCCGGAGCAGTGAAAGATGCACTTACTGTTCTTATTCCGAGCATTTACCACGCCTTTCATATATTAAAAGGGGGAGGACATTGACAGATTTCATTCTCCCTATTCTGTTTTGCGGAGTTGCTTTCCTTTACTCAAGCGTTGGTTTGGGAGGTGGGTCGTCCTACACTGCATTGATGGCTATATTCGGCATCAGTTTTCACATCATACCCACCACTTCATTAACCTTAAACCTGATKGTAACTTTTATAGGTATGATAAACTTYTGGCGCAAAGGGTTTGGTCGGCTCGATCTYGTTTCACCATTTCTAGTGACATCTATTCCCATGGCTTATTTAGCCGGGACTCTGAAATTGCCTGAAGGGGTTTTCCAAATATTGCTGCTAACGACACTCATTTTTGTAGTCATACGAATTTATGCATTTAATGATCTAAGATTTTCTTTTCGATTATCAGGAATACCAAAATGGATTCTCATTTTTGGACTGGGTGCTGTTTTAGGATTTGTAGCCGGTTCAGTTGGAATAGGAGGTGGAGTATATCTGGTRCCGCTGATAATCATGTTTGGATTGGGCAGTGAAAAGGAAGCTGTAGCAGCAGGGACACTCTTCGTTTGGGTGAATTCCTTGGCGGGTGTTATCGCCAAACAAGCAGAGACATTTAATATCGATTTTATTCTACCACTGGCCGGTGCTGTAATAGTAGGGGGTTTTGGCGGCTCATACTTAGGTTCCGCAAAGTACAAGGCAAAAACSATCCAGCGAGTAATGGGAATTATCATTATTGTMGCCATTGGATTGTTATTAAGGAAGATGTTATGATAGCCGTTCAAGAAGCAAGATCTATCATTCAACAACATGTTCTGCAGCTGGGAAAAGAAACTGTTAAATTGAATGATGCTGGAAATCGAGTTTTAGCCCAAGATATCTTAGCCACTTTCCCCATGCCAAGATTTGATAATTCCGCCATGGATGGATTTGCGGTTCGAGCTGCGGATACGAAAGATGCGAGTCGATCAAATCCTAGGTCACTAAAGATGGTTAGTATCAGTTCAGCCGGAGCACCCAGTAATGTAAAGCTTCGTACGGGTGAATGTGCTCAATGTATGACCGGCGCTACAATTCCTGATGGAGCTGACACGATCATCATGGTGGAAGACACCAGTGGATTTACTGATGGAGATACAATCCAAATCTATCTGGAAGCTCAACTAGGGAAGCATATCCGAAGGAAAGGTGAAGAGATCCAGGAAAGGGATTTATTGATTCCCAAAGGATTGGTTCTAACACCAGGTGAAATTGGAACGTTAGCTACCTTTGGATACGGAAAGTTATCTGTTGCCAAAAAACCCCGAATCGCAATTTTCGGAACGGGAAATGAGTTAGTCGAACCGGGGGAGGAATTAAAGCCGGGTCAGATTTATAATTCTAATCTCTACGTCTTCGCGGAATTGGCGGAACGTTCGGGTGCGGATATCATCATGCGGGATGTAATTCAAGATGACAGAGAATCCCTCCGTTCATTCTTATCTGAAGCGTTGAGTAATTGTAATGTGGTTGTCTCTTCCGGGGGAGTATCTATGGGACGGTTTGATTATGTGCGGGATGTATTCATGGAATTGGGTGTGAGAGAACATTTCTG
>NVVH01000071.1 GCA_002402135.1 Fidelibacterota bacterium
ATCATCAGGTTCATCATATTTTCCATATCCTTCCGCGTCCCTATCAATTTTCTCATCAAATCCTTTATCAAAAATATTGACTTTTTTATGTATTCTAAATGTTACTGCTTTCCTACCATTAACCGTTGGCATTCCATGTTTATCTACACCTATATCTTTTATTACCATTTTCTTGTTTTTAAATTTTCCTACAAGAATAGTATCACCTTTTTTAACATCTATTGTAATTGCCATTATGCTCTCCAACTTATCATAAGATTTTGTCCATCAAGTTTTTCCGTTACATTATCTTCTCGGTTTAACTCTCCTCCTAATCCCATGTCTATAATATTTTTTAAATCTTTAAAAGTCAAATCTTTRTCGTCAAAKGGGTGTGCCATATGTCCGTATGCTCCACCTTCTAMTAATAATTCTTTTCTAACTAYATCATCCCACCAWTYYTTTGTTAATGGWTYATATTTTTCAGTATTAAGTTTTGGACGACCAYCACCAAATTTTTCACCTTCTTTTGYTRCATTTTTAGTATTTCTAGCATTATCTTTCATATCAATCCCAGCTGCTACTGGTGGACCTGCCATTTGTTGATCTTTATCAACCCCCATCCATTTGATTACTCTCCAACCCAATATATCTAATACATCTCGTAAAGCTTTCTTATAAGGTTTTACCTTACCATAAGATATTGGATTTGTTGCTCTGAAAGACATAGTATAATCTTCTTCTGGATCCATTGCTCCTTTACCCAATATGTAATCCAACACTTTCCATCCTAATTGATCCTGTAATGAATTAATCCACTTTTTAGACTCCCTTTTATAGTTAGTTAAAGTTCTATAAAATGTAGGTGGTCCATCATCAGTAGGTGCATTTCTACCAGAAGTTCCTTCTATTAAAATCTCATTAATATCATTATCAACCAAAAAATCACCGATAACATCACCACTAAATTCTTTTAAATAATCTCTCATTATACTCTTGAACTCCCCATTGCATAAGTTCCAGCAATTGATGGTGTGTATGAAAGTTGATATGTATTTCCACCTTTATGTAACCAAAAATGAGTTCTTATATTTGTTTTTTCTATCTTATATCCACTAAACCCTTTTTTCATATCTTTCTTAAATGCATCTAAATCATATTCCTTTGGAAATCTACCAGGTCTTGCTGATTTTGCCATTTGATATGATATCTCTAAACCTTTTCTTTTATCAAATGTTATTGCTTTATCAAATCCAGCAGGTTTGGAAACTTGAACATCATAAGATTTTACGTTCTTTTTTTCTTTTCCATATCCTAATTCCTTAGAATGTTTTGCAAAGGCCTTTTTAAAATCTCTAACAAATGATTTTGAAGCACCCTCTTTAGAATCTCTCATAGCACGAGTAGAAGCTGTTTCGGTTACTAATATATCTTTAAGTTTAATCATGTCTTATTTCTTTTCCAAATTAAATGCTCTGGTTAACATTGCACCGGCATGTTGAAGTTTTAGACGGGCTTTATCATATTCTTTAAAATATTTAATCAAGGTTCTATTCTTACTTTTCTTAATATCATCTTCAAGTTCATACCAAAGTCGTCCATCTCGTGATTTATGAATATAATCACCACCCACTTTTAACAATTTTTGGTGATTCCAGGAAATATCTGAAATATCTGCCTTTTCTTTCAATAATTTTTTCATTTTAATCATTTCATTTTCCCAAATACTTTTTGTACTCTATACATCATGTCAATTAAATCTGGTAAACTCCGATGATACTTTTCAGCCCAATTTTCAGGGTTACGAACTCTTTTTAAGGCCGCACTTAATCCATCAAGTGCAAAATTAATTTCTCGTCCCGCATCTTCAGGTTGAATATATCGTCTTTCTGATATAATATCTTTTAATTTAATCACTTAATTTCTCCAATGTACATTGACACAACTATAAATATTAAATTGCAAAACTATTTAGTTTTTCTTCAACTTCTTCTTTGATTTTATTTAACCCTCCAAGTGCCTCTTCCGACATTTTATCAATGGCCTCCCTATTATTACTCCATTTTTCTTGAACAAGTTCAACATCTTTAACTCCAACTTGATTAAAGATTGTTGGACTACTATCAGTTTCATCTTTCCAATCTTCAACACTCTGAATTTGGTCTTTAATATAAGAAAGTTGATTATTTAATACCCTTTTCTGTTCCCAATCTTCATATTTATCCTCAATACGAAGTTTATTCTCAAATTTTATTTGACAATCAAAACAATGATTATATAATTTATACATTTTATCGTCCAATCTCTGTTTCATTATCTTATTACATTTTGGACAAAACCAAGGTGTCCTTGCTTCTTTTAAAACGTCCATTCGTTCATTTACTCTCTCTCGTTCTGCCCTTACTTCTTCCTCTCGTTTCTTCTTTTCCTCTAAATCTGCCATATGAACAAAAATCCGTTTTTCGGGAGTTTCTCCTCTTAAAATATTTTCTCTTGCCTTTACGTGTCTTTGATGTTCGTTCATAACTACTCCTAAAAGGTCATTAAACCTGTTATTTGATTTATCGGAGCGAAAGCGCCGGTAAATTTAAATGTTTTTCCATTATATTTAAAAACTACTCCTTCACTTGGAACAATTGAATCTAATCCACCAATTTTCTTTAATTTATCTAATTGTAATTTTAATGTATTAAGTTTTTTCAAATCTCCACCACTTCTAACATTCTGAATGGACGCGTCTAATTGTTTTTTCACTCGTTTAACTGTAGAATCTGGACTTGCTGCTAACCAACCACTTACATTTTTCATTATTTCTGCACCAAGTTCAAAAAATAGTTTTTCAAATGGTTTCATATTTTCTTTAACTATAGCTGCATGGTCTTCTGCATCTACACCCAAAACCCACTCTAAAAATGCTGGAAATTTCTTCAAATCTTTTTTGATTGTAGCTATCTTATAACTCTTATCAAAAAATGCCCACCGTTTAACAAGGTTTTTCTGTATTTTCTTTGGGATTCCAGATGTATAAAAACCTTCCCCTTGTTTAACAAAATCTTCCCAAAACCTTTGATGGTAAAGTGCTAATGTATCGTTATCTTTTAATTTATATTCTCTCTGTAATTTGGATAATTTGTTTACAAAATACTGTTTCTTCTTATCAAAGTCTTGATGTTTAGGGACTGTAAGGAAATTTGGTTTTCCTATCTTATAATGTTTCTGTATATTTTGATTTACTTGTTTAATCATACC
>NVVH01000035.1 GCA_002402135.1 Fidelibacterota bacterium
CCTAAATAAAGCTCTCTAACAGAAAAGCACACAGTAAATGTTATCTTAGATGAAGATTCAGGTGACATTCTTGATGTTATGAAATTTATTAAAAGAGTGTAATGACTAAACTCCTATTCATATTATAACCCATTTCCACCACAAAAACTTCCACCAAGTTTTGGATATTCTTTGTAAATTCCAATGCAAACAAGGGAGAGAGTTATTAATAAGATTATTTTAATAAGTTTATTCGGCTTGATGTTTATTAGTTGTGATGATTCAGTCTCATCAGATATCTCTTCAACAACTTATAATATGATATCATCTCACAATTACGATGATTCTGAATGTACTGAGAATGAGCTTGATGTTACTGAAACATATTTAAATATGTTTGGGGGGATATTTCAAATAACTTTAAATGATGATGGTACAGGTGTATGTACTACAGGAGGAGAAAATGGTGAAAGTWTTAGTGGCGTTTGGGAGCCTACAGAATCAACAATAGCAGAAGAATATAGGTTGGAGGGTTTTTGGGCAGAACCAGGGAGTTATCTMTACTTTGATTTATCTGAAACAACTATGACTATAAGACACTCAACTACTGTCTGTACGATTTTAATATTTGAGGCTGAATAATGACTAAACTTAACCGTAATTAATCAATACTTAGATATAAAGAAAACCCCGTCAATAAACAGGGCTTGTCGTCAGCGGAGAGGGGGAGATTCGAACTCCCGGTAGGCTTGCACCTACACATGCTTTCCAAGCATGCACCTTAAGCCGCTCAGACACCTCTCCAAATCTCTTAATATTATACATTAACAAAAACGAGTAGAAAATAGCAATTAGTGATATTTGGAATGATTCCCAGAAATCAAGATTCAGTAGATTTATCTTCCTCAGTATCTGACTTTTCTTCCTCAACTGATTCTTCGGCTTGTTCACCTGCAGATTCTTCTACTTCAAGACTTTCTTCCCCTGAAGTTTCAGTCTCCGCTTCATCAGCAACTTCTTCTGACTGAGTCTCTTCTTTAGTTTCTACCTCATCTGATTTAGACTCTTCAATCTCTGATTCAGATTCGATGGCTTCGTCTTCGGAAGATTCATCAGAAGATTTGAYTACAGCTTCATCTTCAGACGCAGGTTGTTCCTCGGATTTTGTCTCTTCGGCAACAACTTCGGAAACATCAGTTTCCTCTTCTTCAACAGCAACATCTGGCTGAGAATCATCTTCCTCAGATTCATCTTCTGAGCTAGTCTCTTTTACCTCTGGTTCTGATTCGGCATCTACAGATTCAGAACGGTCTTCAACAGTTTCAGCTTCGGAATCATCTTTGGAAGTCTCTTCAGCGGATTCAATCGTAGTTTCTTCAACTGTTTCTGAAGCTGCTTCTTCTTCCTCAGGGACTATCACTGCTTCCTCCTCAGTGGCAAGATCCAATTCCACTTCTGGCTCATCCTGTTGCTTCAAGTAGCCGTCGATGTTCATCCCATCGGGAATCTTAAGCATCGATTCTTTAAATCTAAAGCGACCTGTTTTTTCCGATAAAACTGACTTTACATATTTAACCATAGAAAAGTTTGGACCTTTCTTCTGTCCTCTTTTTGCTTTATCAGCAAATGATWGTTTCTTTGCCATGTTTCCTCCTGATTTTCAAAATCTTTTTCTAAAAGCGGTGGCAAATTTAAACTTTAAAATTCGTGAGACCATGATTTATTCAAATTAATAGTTGAGTTTGCTCCGAAAAGGTATTTTACAGAAAGAAAAACCGTTAAAACGGTTAATATCAACGGGTTTAGACAGAGTTACCCACAACTTTCCAAAGGATGCTGAGCAAAGTTGTGGGTTATCAAGRACTTATAGCGACCAACYATTTTAATGGTTTTTTAAAAAAACAGGCTATTAACCTTTTCGGAGCGGTCTCATAGTTAATCACCGTTTATTATGGCGTAACAGCAGGATTAAACTCAAACTCCATAAGGTCACCATCGGACCACGTCTTAGGCCTATCTTGTGATGTAACAACTCTTATCCGATCGTTCCCGAGAAATTCGAATATAGCAAAACGCTTTACTCCGTCATCATAAAGAATACTCAACTCAAAAGGTTTAGTTGAGAAATCTGTTTCGAATCTTCCCGGTTGTTCATTGCTTATCTGTCTCCCCATCATAACGCCTTGCGTAAAACCGCCGTCATCAGAAAATCTCCAAACGGCTGTTAAGAGTGCTCCTTTAAAGAGCCAYTCSCCAGTTAAATCTCTAATAATGTCGAGGCCTTGAATGGTTTCCCTGCGACTCTTGTTACCGGCAAGGTCTTCTCCCTCAATTGCCATTGCATAGATTGTTCCCACCTGAAYTGTTTCTGATCCGGTAATTTCAATATCGTCATGATCTCCAGACGTCAGTTCATCACTTTGAATGGTCAAACGATGAGGCGAATTTGGATCAGCCACTCCTGCTTCTCTTGACCAAATCACAACTGCTTTCATTATATCCTCACTTAAGCGAAAGCTGATCGTTCGCTCAAGCAAGACCGTGTGGGGTTCCGGCCCGGTCAAAATGACGGTTGGCTTTGTGACGTCGTATTTCATACCTGCAACAATGACCTTTTCACTGCTATTCCCGGCTAAATCCACTCCGATAAGAGAAAGCTCATAGGTCTCACCATCAGTAAGCTGAGGAACATTCCTCAGTTCAATATCTTCATGGCTCCCTGGGGACATTTCAATTGAAGTAAGATCAACTACACTGGATATACCAGCCGAACTGGTCCATGTCAAAGTTGCTTCAGCCAGTTCTTCGCTAAGACTGTAGGAGACGTTGGTTTTATTAATGTAAGAAGCAGTCAGTGGCATATTAAGCGCCAAGATGGGAAGTTCTACATCGTAGGTGATAGTGTTCATTTTGACGATATCAGCTTCATTCCCGGCTAAATCWGAAGCTCTTATAGTCATGGAATAGATTGTTCCGCTATTTAGAGGTATGCTCTCCCACAAAGCTAGATTCTCATGGCGACCTCCAGTGAGATCTTCACCCGCCATTTCAATAGTGTGGGGCGACGATGTATCAGACTCGCCAGCTATCTGTTCCCAGATAATTTCCATAAAWTCTAAAGTTTCACTTGAGGTGTAGTTTATATTAGAATGATTAACATGAGTTACACTAACCGGTGATACTTGTGTAATGAGCGGTTTCGACAAATCGAAAGTGATATTTTCTATCACATCAGATTGGGATTCATTAGACGCAGCATCAGAAGCAGAAATCCATAATGAATAGATTGAGCCGTCAACGAGATTAGCTTTTTCCGCCAGGGAGACATTCAAATGCTCTCCTACCGATTTGTCTTTATCAGACAGATTGATAATATGGCTTGTTGCATCTGCTTCACCGCCGGTTCTTTCCAGAATCACCTTTCCTTCCGCCAGCGATTCAGATAAGTTATAACTGACTACGAGAGAATTGATGAACTTTCCATCGGCAGGATTGGAGAATGCTATTTCAGGATAAACTGAATCAAATTCTATTTCACGGATAACGTCCGATGTCCCTTTGTTTCCTCCAAAATCTTCACCTTCCATTATAATTTGATAGACCGAACCGTGCACAAGATTGGGTTGCGGAGCAGGAGCAAAAACCAACTGTTCACTTTTCTTTAACTGCTCTCCAGAAAGCGGAATGCTGTAAGGTGACCTTGTATCCTCAAGACCTCCAGTCCGCTTGATTAAAAGTTTACCTTCAGAAAGAGTTTCACCAAGATTGTAAGAAATTTGTACTTTATTGATAGAACTCCCAGTAGTCGGAGATGTAAGTGTCAAAACCGGAAGCTCATCGTCGAAAGTGATATTTTCTGCAAGTGTCCCGGAAGCTTTGTTTCCTGCCAAGTCCTCGCCCTCAAAAGAGACGGAATAAGTGACACCACTCTGAAGAAATGTGTATGATTCCGTGGAAATGTTTTCATGCAATCCTTCCTGAAGCTGCTCATCGGTCAAAGAATAACTGGAGCTTTTTAGAGTGCTGGAAAATCCCGAAAAGGAAGACCATACGATTTTTCCGGATTCCAGGATTTCTGAAAGTAAGAAAGAGACTGTATCGTTATTAACTGTGGTCATGGGTGCAGGCCTGTTTGCCACGATATAAGGTGGTGTTACATCAAACGTCAGATTTTCGATAGTTACCGGTTCAGCTTGATTGTCTGCCCGGTCCCGGCCGGACAAAGTTACACGGTAAATTGCTCCATCAACAAGCGCAGGTGTTGCAGTAAAAACAGTAGCAGAATGATTACCTGCAGTTTTCTCCTGAACAGAGAGTTCAGCACTGARCGGCGCATTCGGATCATCAATTCCTCCCTGCCAATTCCAGGYCACTTTTCCATCGAGCAAGTCTTCAGAGAGAGAATAGTCAAAGAACCACTCGTTCAGCCGACTGCCATCATTGGGAGAAGCAAGAGATATTGACGGCGATTTACTGTCGAACCCCACCACTGGAATCAGCAATTCATCCGCTCGATTCCCAGCAGCGTCGATTCCTGTAAATGTAACGTCGTAAATAGCTCCTTCTGTCAGCACAGGACTGTTTTGCAAAATAATATTGGAATGCTCACCAGCCGAGAGTTCCTTTCCTATTAACTCAGTTCGATGAGGTGCATTCAGATCTTTTCTTCCCGACTTCTGTTCCCAGAGAAAGATTCCTGATGACAGTTCCTCTGAAAGAGTGTAGCTAACTGATGATTCCCGAATATATTCTCCTGGAATTGGTACAGTCACTGATATCTGTGGAGGGTCATTGTCGAAGGATACATTCTTCACAACGATAGGTTCGCCCTCATTTCCTGCCTTATCTGTTCCGGTCAGGATTAGATCATACTTTCCGCCACTCAATAACATCCGCTCTGTTCCGAAACCAATATGATCTCCTAAAGCCAATTCTGCACCGCTAAGAGCCCTTATATGAGGTGACTTAATATCAGGCTTGCCAGACGCCCATTTCCACTTGATTTGACCCGATTTAAGCGGTTCTGACAAATTGTAGTCAACAAGCGATCTATTTGTAGAAGAGCCGGACAGAGGGGAAATGATTGCCGTGACAGGAAGTGTGATGTCATATTTTAAATCTGTAATTAGGCTGGGAACAGTCTCATTTCCTGCAGCATCTTCCCCTTTTATTTCCAGAGTATAAATGGCTCCGTCTTGCAAAACCGGAGATTCAGAGAACATGAAGTCAGTCCGATCTCCTCTCTTTAATTCTTCGATTGAGAAATTCAACAAATGAGGTGAGTTCATATCCTCAGCACCTCCCGTTTGAGTCCAAGTAACACTACCTTGAATCAAATCCTCGCTTAGTTTGTAGGAAATGTCTACCGAATTTCTAGATGCTCCCGAAACTGGCTCAACAATAGAAACCCTCGGAGGAGTATTGTCAAAAGTCAGATTTGCAACTATTGAGGTGTCAGATTTATTGCCAGCCAGATCCATACCAAAAATAGATAAATCGTAAACAATACCATCGGAAAGCCTGGGGGCTTGCATGAGTTTTACATCAGAATGGTCACCTTCCGACATCTCTTCAAATATCAGCGGTACTACATGCACGGCTGGTTCTACATCTCCACTGATCGCAGTCCAGATAAGTCTCCCGTTCGTCAACGGTTCAGAGATTGAATAGCTCAAGATATTTGTATTGATAAAACTATCGGTAACGGGATATAAAATAGTCAGCTCTGGAGGTGAAACATCAAACTGAATTCCTTCAACTCGAACTGTATCTGAAACATTACCGGCTTTGTCAATTCCAACGAAGCTAATTCGGTACACCGTCCCGTCATTCAGTGGTGGGGTTTCTGCCAATTGCACATTATTGTGTTTACCTGCTGAGAGTTCCTTTTCAATCAATTCAGCTTTATGAGGCTCAGTTATATCCGGTGCGCCACCAATAGCTTCCCATTCCAAGACAGCAGATTGAAGCTCTTCTGACAAAGAGTAAGAAACCGTGGTATGATTGACGATTTCGTCGTTTGTAGGTGCTGTTATGGTCAGCTCAGGAGGCGTAGCATCGTAGTAGAGATTCCCCATTATTACAGGTTCACCCTCATTCCCGGTCAAATCTTGAACAGTGATTTCCAGACGATAGATCGCACCGTCAATCAACTCGACCCTATTTCCCAGATTTCCATCATGCTCTCCAGCAAGAAGCTCTGACTCAGCTATCAATTGAGTATGAATCTCAGCCGGATCTTCCGTACCGTCCGACCATGTCCAGACTGCTTTACCAAATGCGCAAGTTTCACTTAGTTCGTAGAYCAAGCTTGTAGATTGGAKAAAAGCTCCTTCAKTCGGCGACCAAACAGTAATGAGCGGTAAAGTCACATCAAACAGGACATCGTTAACACTAATCGGCTCAGCTTCATTGCCTGCTGAATCTATTGCTGACATGGAAAATCTGTATTTAGCACCATCTACCAATTCAGGTGAAGAAGTGAGTTTTTTCGCTAGATGGACTCCTGCCATTAATTCACCATTTGACAGCACCGCAATATGAGGAGAATCAGGGTCATTGGAGCCGCCAGTTCGCTCGAATAGAATTTGTCCTGACTTAACATTCTCACTCAGCTCATAACGAATATTGCTATTATTGATGTGGCTGCCTGAGACAGGAGAAAAGCCGGAAATGATTGGCGAAGTAGCGTCGAAGTGGATATTAGAAACTTTTGTTGAAGAAGAACTATTTCCAGCTTTGTCCTTGCCATTTATCTCGATTTCATAGATTGTACCTTCGACTAAATCAGGGATTTCGGCTGGGAGGAAAATCGGATGTTCACCGCTATGTAATTCTTCATCAGATAACTCAATGATATGAGGCGAATTTGGATCAGCATTTCCTTTTTTACGACTCCATACCACGTTCGCAGAAGCGTAATCCTCACTTACTTTATAGGCTATTTCAGAGGAGTTAATAAATAATCCTGACTCTGGATGAAGAAAAGCTGCATCAGGCGGAGTTAAATCGTAGTTAATACCCACAATCATCTCACCCTGAGCACTATTACCTGCAGCATCTTCCCCTTCAAATGAAATATCATAACTGCTTCCATCTTTCAACTCTGGAGTCTCAGATAAAATCACTGATAAGTGACTCCCTGCTTCTCTTTCCATTTCGTTCAGGACAGTTTCATATCTTTCGATTACCTCACCGTTGGGACCTTTTTCCATCCAGATGATTTTAGCCGCTGCCAGGTCTTCGCTAAAGGTATAGCTCAAGTTCGATTGATTTACAAAGCTGCCATCTGCAGGCATCAAGTCCGAAATGACTGGGTTGGTGGCATCGTAACCCAAAGCTGAGATATTGGCCGGCAGCGATGAATTCCCTGCAAAGTCTTCCCCTTCCAATGTCAGATCGTAGATTGCTCCCTCAATCAGCAAAGGTGAATTGCTCAAAACCGTTTTCTCATGGATGCCTGATGATAATTCACTCCCCATGAAAAGTGCAGTATGAGGCGCATTGGGATCGTCACTCCCTCCAATCCATTCCCAGATAAGGTGTGCTGTTTTAAGATTTTCACTCAGTCCAAATCCCACCGATGTGGAAGAAACCCATGAATTTCCTTGCGGTGAGAGAATGGCTACTTCCGGATTGGTTATATCAAACTGTACGCTATCGATGACAACAGTTTCCGCTTCATTACCGGCGACATCACTGACAGCAAAACTGATGGAGTAGATGGAACCGTCATTCAAGAGTGGAGATTCCCCTAAGTCAAAATTAGAATGCTTACCCTTATTTAATTCATCCCCGTTCAGATGAGCTACATGAGGAGCCAATTCATCTTGAATTCCACCTAAATATTTCCATGTAATCGAACCAGTTTGAACGTTTTCGCTTAAGGTATAGGCTACCTGATTATGATTCACATGACTATCGATTATGGGAAAAACATCCGTNATTTCCGGTGGTGTAGCGTCATAATAAACTTCGGAAATAAACACTCCTGAGGCGTTATTTCCTGCAAAATCTTTCCCTTTAATCTCGAGATTATAAATAGCTCCATCTACCAGTGAAAACGGATGAGATAAAATCGAGGTGATGTGTTTTCCTGWTTCAAGTTCTTCCCCGGTCAATGAACTCCGATGGACTTTCTTTGGATCAAGTTTCCCGCCATTCCATCTCCAGATAATATCACCTTCCACCATCTCCTCGGAAATGGAGTAATCAATGGCTGATGTAGAAATTGCCGAATATGAAGTCGGTAGTAAAACCGTGATCTCGGGTGGCGTGATGTCTAGTTGTATCCCATTCACCTCAACTGGAATAGCTTCATTCCCGGCAGCATCGATTCCTTCCATACGGATTGAATAAATGGCACCATCAACAAGCATAGGTGATTCCTGAAGCAAGAAATTGTTATGAGGTCCTGAAGATCGTTCCTCGTCAGTAAGAGAAACTTTGTGAGGTGCCAGAGTATCTTCCTTTCCGCCCTCCCATTCCCAAATAATCTCGCCATCAATGAGATTTTCGCTGAGTTCATAGGAAACTTCACTTCCGGTTATGTAGTCACTACTGACGGGAATTGACCATGTTATAACAGGTGCTTCAGCGTCGTATGTTAAATTGTTGACTGAATYACTTATCGCTTCGTTTCCAGCTCTGTCACTTCCTGCCAAAACTATATCATAAATCGCCCCCTCAAAAAGAGTGAGAACTGAGTCAGTCGCTTTAAAATGAAACCTACCCGGCTGGCGGAATTCTTCTGGCAATTCCAGCAGATGAGGGGAACTGGTATCAGATGAACCTCCTGACCAGATCCACTCCATAGTAAACTCCTCTAATATTTCATCTACCGTAAACTCTACATCGAAGSTCATTATGTAATTATCACTCATTGGAGAGTGTATGGAAARTTGAGGTGAAGTAACGTCATAATGGATGGAATCTGATGACAAGATGTTAGATGAATTTCCTGCTCGGTCTGCRGTGATAAAGGTTAAYTCATAAATGGATCCGTCATGGAGGTTTGCACCTCGGGTTGGTAGCATATCAACGTGCTCTCCGGMTTTAAGCTCTTCTCCCTCAAGAGAGACCTGATGAGGTGAATCAGGATCATATTCACCGGCTGTCTGCTTCCAAGTGAGCAGTCCTTGAGTGATATCCTCATCGACATAAAAAGAGAGTCGTCCGTCCTGCACATACTTGCCGCTCTTCGGTAGAAGATCAGCCAGAAATGGACCTGTTGTATCAAAGCGGACTTGATCTACATAAAATGGCTCCGCCTCATTACCTGCGAGGTCAGTTGCCGCCAGCGAAAGTATATATCTATTCCCATTACGGAGTCGACCGCCCTTGGGCAATCCGGGATACTCATGCAATCCTCCTTTGAGTTCATCACCACTAAGTGACTCAATTTGAAATGTTATAGTTGTCGTATCAAACACCACTTCGCTCCAGATAATTTCCGCACTTGAGAGCGGCTCGCTGGCAATATAAGTGACGGCTGCATTCTTCACCGCATCCGCCGGTCTGGGAAGCATGATCTCCACAACTGGTGCTGTGGTATCATACGTAACGGAAGTTACCAGAACAGTATCTGAAAGATTGCCGCTAAAATCTCTGCCCCATAGTAAAAAGTTGTATAACGCTCCATCCACCAAATCAGGTGGAGTAGAATCTGGTACAGATGTATGAATGCCCATYTTGAGGTTAGATTCTGTAAGTGCCATTTCGTGAACTTCTACAGAATCTTGTTTCCCACCGATGTATCGCCATAACAAAGTCGCTTCCGCGAACCGTTCGCTCAACTCGAAAGAGATCGTATTTAGATTGACATGATCACCAGAATCGGGAGTGACTGAAAGAAATTGGGGTTTAGTCKCATCATACCGAATGTTGGGAATTGTAATACTTTCACCTTGATTGCCTGCCAAATCCCAACCTGTCACCCGAAGATCATACCGCTCACCGTCTTCTATCCCCACTGAGTCTCCTACAACTAACGTATCGCTTATGACAAGGGAAAGATCATCAGCCCAGATGACAGCTATATTCTGAAGTGTAGAATCGAGTTCTGAACTAAAWCGATGCCAATTAAGCTCGATCAGAGACAACGGTTCGCTTGCGCTGAAGTTCACCTCCGGCACTGGAATGACTGAATCACTGCTGACAAAATAGTTGGGAGGAGTAATGTCATAACCGACACTATTCAAAACCACATCAATGGAAGGATAGCCGCTAACTCCCGTGCCCGATAGGGTAATTCGATAAACGGCTCCATCAACTAGTTCCGGTGCGTAACCGAGCATTATCTCCTTGTAGATCCCTTCCTGCTTCTCTCTCGGGATTAACTCAGCTATGTGCGGAGATAGACTGTCTTTTGTACCAGCCAGCCATTCCCAAGAAACGGACCCTTTGTCCAGATCTTCTGTTAGAGAGTATGATAATCGTGGTGAGTTTACCTTCGWTCCGGACTTCGGAAAGTCAGCGGATATCAATGCTGATGACCCATCCGCCAAAACCCAGAGCTCGTTAACCTGAGCCAGCGAGGAATCGTATTCCAGAATCTGAGTCATCCCAGCTTCGGGAGCATAATTGTAGAGAAAACGGCGGATGACATTTTCGTCAGGATGAGTCAGCCAATCCTCCTGTCTCAACATTCCTTCGTCACCAAAAGCCTGAGTAATAGTCCCTAAATGAGTGCCATCCACTTCGTAAAGACGATATTCCTTAGGAACCTCATCCGGAGAGAGTATAGTTTCCATGAAACGGTCACCCTCATCTTGGACAGAATCGATCTGGGCACGATATCGAAGGAAATCATTAATCTTCTCCTGTCTGCGACCGAAAGTGAAGATGCTCGTTTTGAGACTATCAGCATTCAGGAGGGTTCGGGAAGCGAGCTCGGAAGTAACCGAGTCATACTGCATCACTTGGTATTGCTTTAGTTTTCCTTTACGTTTAAAGTATAACTTTCGTTCAACTCTCCCCTGCTCATCGTAGTGAGCTTCTATATACGACCACCAGCCAAGCTTTCGTTCCGGGAGCTCCACATGGGCTAAAAAGTCTTCCTCACTTCTAAAATAACGGATGTCAGATTGGGCGGAAAGAGTGAATGAGGTAATCAGGAAGAGGATTGGAAGCAACTTCACCATGGGTGAAGTTTACACTATAGAAGAAAAAGTGTCAAAAACTAAAACGCCTGGTTAGGGACTATTTGACAGTCCCAGGTACTCACGAATAACCCAGGTGACTGACCAGTTGTGACCCAGGCGGTGGGCATCCATAATAGGCGGCAGTTCGATTGCTTTGCTGCCGGATTAGCAATGCGGGTAAAGCCGGGTGGTTGGCCTACAAGAACTTTACCTGATTCGAAAACCAACTCTCCAGCAGGAAGTTTCGAGACAGGAAGTYCAAGGATGGAATCTGCTGCTAATGYGGYTGCWGCCCAGGAGATCAGCAGGACAGGAAGAAAAAATATGAGAKATAGAAGGTTATTTCTCAARCTCAGGAGGTGTTTCGGACAATGTTTTGGGTACAACAGGAGTAGTTATCACTGGAGCGTCGTGAAAGTGTCCGTGATCCGGTGACCACACCTGACCTGGGGGTGCAGGACCGGGTGGTTCTGAGGTTGATTCTGTAGTTGGTATAGAAGGTTGAGGAATGAGAGGAGTAGACAAAGGAGTRGACGTYGMYGKRGCGTCGTGMMAGTGYCCGTGWTCCGGTGACCACACCTTTCCGGGTGGTGGGTTATTCTGACCATCTGAAGTTAAGATTTTGTTGACAAAATATCCTAAAGCCACTACACCCACCACACCACCGATGAGCATCCATCTATTGCTACCCCCAGCCGCTGACCGACCGTGGCAAACCTTGTACTTCTTCCCACTGCCGCAGTGGCACGGCTCGTTACGTCCGACCTTCTTACTCATGGTTCATTTGAGTTGCTGAAGTCAACGAAAAATATGTCTGTTTCATTTTATCCTATCCCTTTGGATGGGGGTTATTTCAAGAGAACCATCTTCTTGGTCTGTACAAATTCTCCAGCCTTTATCTGGTATAGATAGACACCCGCACTTGCAAGCTTGCCGTAGTCATTGGTGGCATTCCAGATAATAGATTTGTATCCTGCTTCTTGTGTAGTGTTAATTAGTTGTCTCACTGTCCTACCAAGCATATCAAATATAACGATGGTTACGTGGGATTGTTCAGGCAGTTCGTAGCGTAGTGTTGTGACTGGGTTGAATGGATTGGGGTAGTTTTGGTGGAGAGTAAATGATGTTGGAATTACTTCATTTTGAATTGATAAAATCTCCTCACAACCGACCCCAAACGCACCCATATTTGCATTATTCTCACCTGTACCTACGCATGGTGAATTTTTAGCTAAAGTGTAATCACCGCTGTCCAGATCACAGAAAAGCGGATCGGCATCTATGTTGCCTTCACCTTCCCAACCTCCCTCTAAATCACTGTATGATACTTGAATAGTTGAACTTTCATCTAAATAAACTGTATTGCTTGATCCATAAATTATATCATTACTCACTATGCCATCACTGGACAAGTTCGCATACCCCACACTATTGGATACAAAAGTATTATTGTGTGACACATACTGGCTCTCACTTGCAACTACCGCACCATAACCATCACCATATGCTTGAAAAATAAAATTATTACGTATAATACAATCACTTCCATCAAGGATAGAAATAGCAGCACATGTATAGCAATAGCCCATTGATGGATTATTCATAATATTTGATTCAATTATATTTTCCGAATCGACAGATACAATAAATCCGGCAGGTTCTGCAAATCCGACGTACCCATTTTCAAACCGGTTATTTTTAATAGTCAGGTATGAGTTTTTGCTCAAAATATATCCACCTAATACATAACCATTTCCAACACTACCATCAGTGAACACATTATCCATAATCAATGAGCTTGAATTTTCACAATAAACAACAGCCGACTCAACACCTTGGAACAGATAAAAATTATCAAATCGATTATTGATAATTATAGGAGAAGCATCTTCGATATAAATTATGGCCTGCGGTCCATCCTCTGCATTCAAATAAATATCTTGAAATGTAAATCCATTTAATTCTATTTCCGGTTCGGATATTCCATCAATTTGTACAAAATGAGATACATCCGTATTTGTAATCATTAGAACCGTTTCATTAATGTATGATTCATTTTCTTCCACTATATACAATGACCCAAGAATTAAATTTTTACTTAGAAAGTCAATCGGTCCATAATACGTACCCGGGTGAACTAAAATAGTATCGCCATCACTCGCCACATCAATCCCGTGCTGGATGGTGGCAAAGGGATTGTCTTCCGAGCCTTCGCCTGTTTCATCGGAGCCGTCGGTTGTGATGTGCCAGATTGGGCCATCATATACTGGCTCAGTCACAGGTTCATCCGACCGGTAAACGTACCTTCCTGTAAGATAGAGATGCCCATTTACTCCGAGGTGCAGATCGTAGAGTAAATAATTAGATTCATCACTTTCAAAACCATCATTTATTTGAACCCAGGTTACTCCACCATCATCAGAAAAAGAAACTCCAGGATCATTTCCTATGGCGTAATAGGATCCTTCAATAGAGATGAATTCTAAAGACCATCCGATTTGGTAATAATAGTCCAATGCCTGCCACGTATCACCGTTGTCCTGACTGCGATAATAGCCGTCATAAAGTGAAGAATAGGTAGTTTGGATATAGATATGATCATCAGCATCAATCGTCATAGTGGCGACCTTCAGGCCTCCCAAACCGCTGTTTACCTTCTCCCATGTCAGACCCACATCGGTAGAGCGATAGACACCATTTATCGTACCCAGAAATACATGCCCCTGACTGTTAAAATGAATATGCTCCACAGCATAGTTGGATGAGTAATCAGGCAGCGGAATGGCAGTCCAGGTCTCTCCCTGATCTTCTGAGCGATGGATGAACCCAATTCCAGTGTAAGCCAAGCCAGCAAACATGACACCCGAAGGGTGGATATTGAAAGCAGCGCATCCCTCTGGAGTGAATTCCCCTGGACTTGTCCAGGTTTCTCCAAAATCCGGACTGTGAAATACTCCATAGGCAAAATCCGGAACATATATATTGTTGTCATCGGTGAGGAGTATATCTACGGCTGTAACTGATGAAATATCGGGAACAGCTATATCATTCCAACTGTCCCCTGAATCATCAGAGAAATAGATGCGAAACTGCATATCATCCATATCAAGACCCGCTGTGATTACTCTATCCTGACCGTTGGTAGAGATGTGTCTCTCGTAGCCTTGGGGCAAAGCCAGATTTTGCCAATAATTTTCCGGTTCCGGAAAACTGTATTCAAACGCACCYATGTCAGGAGCTGAACCATTATATTCATCTTCACTCATGTTGACCAAAGTGTCACCTTCCCAAACGAAAAATGATGTACCGGCGTCTATACAGGGGGAGCCTTCCTGCAAGGTAAAATCACCRTTKTCWGGRKMWRCAAAGAGRGGRTCKGWGTCKATRTTTCCKRTGCCTTCCCAGCCKCCMWYYAYATCRCWRTARKWKAMWWGRRKATCACTGGAATAAACGGAAATATTTGGATCTGTGGGAGCGGTATTATCCCAAATAATTGTATTAGTGACCGTGGATGAAGAGACATAATAGCAATAAATGCCCCCACCATTTGTGCTGGCTGAGTTCCAAGAAATGGTATTGTTTGTGATGTTCGGTGAGGAAAAAACAGAACAGCTAATCCCGCCGCCTTGCTCCGCACTGTTTCCGCTGATATTGTTTCCTTTTATAACTGAAGATGTGTATCGGTCAAAAGAAATTCCACCTCCGTAATAAGCTGAATTAGATGTGATAGTATTGTTGATAATGACAGCAGAAGAATAATTACAACTGATCCCGCCACCATAGGTTTCGGATACATTCCCAGTAATGATATTATCTCTTATTATAGGGGCAGAAGAAGTACAGTAAATCCCTCCTCCATCATAAGCATTGCCTCCCGTGATGGTGAAATCAGCCAAAACCACTGCTGAACCTACAATACTGTCAAATATCACYACACTCCCAYTTTSGTTGCCATCAATAATCGTTGTTTCTCTGTCCTCACCTATAACAGCTATKTTCTTGCCATTGTAGTTGATGTTTTCYACATAGGTRCCGGCTTGTACAAAAACAGTGTCACCATTGGTGGCTGCATCAATACCTTCCTGTATTGTGCTATAATCACCTGGCACATTGATTATTGTACCAAACACTAATGTTGTGAGAAAAAATGAACTAATGAAYAATGTTTTACAGTTTTTCAAATCAAATACGGTGAGGTTAGTACAGCTCGGAACAATCCATCTCATTCCCATCCTCTCCCCAACATTCTTCAGAAATCAATTCACCATCCTTGTAAGTTCCTTCTGACTCCTTCTGTCCATTCTCTTGCCACCAAGTCCATTTTTTATTTCTTTTTCCGTTTTTATACGTTCCTTCTGTTTTCTTCTGTCCATTCTCATACCACCAAATCCTTTTCCCGTCTAATTCACCATCCTTATAAGTCATCTTTCTTTAAATCCTATCCCTTTGGGCGGGGGTTATTACTACCGCACCCAGTTAAAACGTAGAATCGCTCCGCGCAATTATAGAGTTCTTAGTTTCAATTTTCTATGCTTCCCCGACGAAACGAGACCAGTGGTGGTGTCACAAGACGCTTCCCAGCATCGGTACCCCACACTGTCAACATAGGGATACCTGTAAGTTCAATAGATTTAAGCAACGAGCTATTGACGTTAATATCAGCCTGGGTAGTCAGCTCTTCAAGCCAAGAATTCAGGTCAGCATATCTTTCGTTTTCTATTGCGCTGCGCTGAAATGTTTCCACTCCTTTCAGATAGAGAAAATATCGACTCCATGTGGCAAGATCGCGCTTTACCCGGGGGTGTACTTCCAGTCCCAGCTCGCGAGCCCGCTTTGCCAGGTAGTGGTCACGGACGGTGATTTTTAGGAACCGTGTCAGCCCGGCCATGAGCTCCATCCGGTTTCCTGTAGATAACGGATACTTATACTTTTTGATGTGGCTCAGGATCTCCATCCCGTCCCAAGTGAGACCAGGCGCAACCACTACAGAGAGAGAAAGGTCATGTTCTTCAGTCCTGGGAAACTCAACATCATAAGTGGACGTATTTACAACTGAATCACTGGTGTTAAAATTCCTGTGAGCCATCAAGAAGTCCACTACCGTTTGGAAGCCGTGAGCCTTTTGCGTAATCTCCAACGGTGTCAACATTCGTTCTACATACTGGTTGGCCAAAATGGTTTCCTGTCGAGCTTGAAGCACCTGTTGTACCTGATCCCGTTTCTGAACCCGCTCGTACGGGGTCAGGAAAATGTCTTGGGTTCTGTTCGTAACAGTCAACACCGCGAAACCAGTGGGCAATTCTATTAACCCGGATGCTTCGCCAACATTCAACCGGTAAGCCATTTTTTCTAATGGGATGGGAACCGTACCGTCACCCCAATGAAAAGATTGCTCCGAAAACCGGACAGACAGGTGCCACTCGAATTCTTTTACCAACTCATCAAATGACACTCCTTGTTGCAATTCTTTATTCCACTCATCTGCAGTACTCTCATCCCTGGTGAAAAGCACATCCACGGTTACTCGCTGGAGAGATTTGTGCAGAGTCTCATCGGTTTGTTGAGGATCAGGTTCGGCACGATTGCGAATCTCCTCGAAGAATAATTCCCTAATCATCGCCTGTTGCTTGACGAAATCGATAGCCTCTTTGTAGCCCGGCGAATCCTCCAAACCCTGTTCCTTCGCCCATTGACTCACTACCATTTCATCAATTAACAGGTTCAACGCCCGCTTATTCCTTCCCCCCGGCTTGTGGAATTCAGGAAGTGGTGTCAATTCCAGCCGTCTGATGAATTCCTCTTTCGTAATGGAAGCACCATTAATCACAGCAATTTCACGCTGAGATGTGATGAATTCCTCTTTCGTAATGGAAGCACCATTAATCACAGCAATTTCACGCTGAGATGGGTCATCCGCTCTTTTCATGCAACTAACTAAAATAAAAAAATAAAAAATAAAATGCAGATAGAACTTATGGGGTATCATCGGTGTGAGGTAACAAGAAGTGCCCTAATAATATAGTGTCAGTTCGTCCTTCTCATTCACGTGGTTCAATGTTTTTCAGATCAAAAGCTTATCGTGCGGCTTGGTAAACTCAAATCCCTTGTATGGATTATCCTTCATATGTCGGATAGCCCATATATAGTACATGTGATATCCAGGCGCTGCCACCTGACTGTGATCCCGGAAGTCGGTGATCACAAGCAGATCCTGATGCTGAATCTTGAAGACGTCATCTCCCAACTCGCCATGACCGTAGCCTTCCACAGGAGAGAATTCGTAGTAGTAAATCTCCGATTGTTCATGATGATGAGGAGGATAGCTACTCCATTTTCCGGGAAAATTCAGGACCTCACCTAACACAATTCTGGCAGGCTCTGGAGCTATGCTGCGGTCAAATGCAAGGCGCACTAATCGGTAGCAGGTTCCATCCAGGATATCCTTGCCCCGATGCTCCACATCTATCTCGGCAGGGGTATAGATTTTCCCTTTAAACTGGTTGCTATTCAGCGTGCTGATAACAGCAATACGGGATTCTTGCCCTGCCCGCACTGTCACGGCATCACCAGCGGGGAAGTGAACAACAACAGGATTCTGGTCAATCCAACTGGATCGCTCAAAGGAACATTCCCGGTCATTGTAAATTATGGTTCCTTTCCCCTTAATTATCAACACTGCTGTCTCGTAATCTCGAGAGCTTATGGTTTCCTCACTTCCCGTTTTCATAAACAAAATCCGGAACCTGAGACCCGTCTCTGCTTCTACTCCATCGTAATCATTGTATCCCGCAGAGAATTGACTGCTTCGATACGGTATAGTTAAACTCATGAGTTTCTCCTTGCTATGGTACTTGAGATTGCAATTAATTTTCAGTGAGCTCTAATCAACATCCTCTGTCTCACAATATCCACAAACTCGTCATATCCTCCTAGGAATCCGTTGAGAGTATTAACCGAAGCTCCAAATCCGGCAAACTCATCCACGGTCATTCCGTCTTCGTGGTAAGCTCGGCGGAAGTCCAAAAAATGATCTTCTAACTGCGCAAGAATGTCCGCAGGTACATCATCCTCCATTTTGTTTGCTACATCAATGGACGAGGCATTGAACTGATTCCACCACTGGTACGGCATACTGATGACCACATCCCCGCCGACAAACTCCGACCAGTGCATGTGGCAACGGAAAGCTGCTGAGAGTAGCTTTCCTCTATAGCCCCTTTCTTTGAAAATCTTATATGCTTTTTTGAAAATGGCGACGCCTGCCCAGTTAGTCACCCTCGGATCAACCGTGATGTTCTCTTTAGCCATGACTCTTTTCAAATGATCATCGATCCGTCCTACCATAATCGTGACGTAAGGGGTTAGTGTGGATGTATCGACACCGTTTTCTTGAGCCCGTGCCCAGCCTCTCTCGATAGCTTCTGCTGCCGCCACAGCTTGAGGAACCGTAAAACTCACAGTAGCATTAATAGTTATCCCTTTTGCTGTCAGTTCTTCCATGGACTTGAACCCCGCTGCAACAGCAGGATTCTTGATGGCAATGTTTGGTGCAATGCTTACCAGATGCTCCGCTTGTTTTACCATCATTTCTGCGTTCCGGTAGTATTTAGGATTCACCTGTAAAGATAATTTTCCCTTTTGCCCCTCTGTTTTTTCATAGACAGGTTCCAGGATTGTCGCTGCCCGCCTGCCAACCTCGTCTGCAAGATCCCAAGCAATTTCGTCTTCTGATTTTTCTTGGTTTTGATCAATTAACTCGTCAATAACAGGTATCCAAACATCGGGATGAGCGTCCACTGTCACCTTTGTAATAACCGGATTAGACGTAGCGCCTACCGCCCCCTGTTCCACCGCTTCCTGCAATTCCTTGATATCGTTCGAATCATTCCACCAGTCGGTACCTAATTCACTTGTTATCTGCATTTTTGTTTTACTCATTCTTCCCTCCAAATTGAAATCTACAAATTAGCCGTTTCTCGGATATATCTCCTTGCCTTTTTCGCATAGTGAAGTGGATTGAAGTTAGACGGGTCTTGCTCCGCCTCAACAATCATCCACCCTTTGTAACCTGATTCATTTATTAAATTAAATATTGGTGTGAAATCGATCATTCCATCTCCTGGAACAGTAAAAATACCCTCAAGGATGGAGTTGAGAAAGGACGCATCTGTGCTTAGCATTTCTTTGAATACATTCTCTCTAAGGTCCTTCAAGTGAATATGAGCAATTCTGTCCATATGTTTTTCAAAAACTGGGTAGGGATCAAATCCAGAAAATTGCATATGCCCTGTATCTGCGCACAGAAAAACGGTTTCCATTTCTGTCTGGGACAAGAGACGGTCTATCTCCTCTGCGGTTTGGACTCCGGTTCCCATATGATGATGAAATGCTGCCCGGATTCCATATCTTCGGCATAGCTTACCCACCTTGTTCAATCCATCTACCAATCGATCCCAACCTGCATCATCGAATGTTGGTCTGGATGACAACGGACTGTTCTTTTTATTATGAACGGTCCCACTGCATTCCGCAAGATTGATGACATGAGTCCCCATTTCAAACAAGAATTTCAGTTTACATTCCAATTTTGCCAATTGCTCAGCATGGTTATGTTTCTCAACGAAATAGGTAGAATACCATGTGGATGCCAATGCCAATTTGTAGTTTCCAAGAAGCGGTTTGAGAATGTCTGCTTCCGTTGGGAACTTATGACCCAACTCCGTTGCCGAATAGCCGGCTTCCTGCATTTCAGACAGGCACTGATCCAAGGATATATCACTCCCTAACTCAGGCATGTCATCGTTGCACCAATTGATGGGAGCGATGCCCAACTTAATACCTCCTTCGCTCACAGATGATACCGTTCTTTTTTCACGTTCTGCTCATAGTTTTCCCGGGCTTTTTGTACGGTTGGCATCTCAGATACATCAGCAACAGGCACATCCCACCACGAGTCATAGCTCGGACCTCTGGACGGCTCAAGTTCAACGACGATTACAGTCGTCCGGGTACTATCCTTAGCTTCCGACAAGGCATTTTTGAATTGGTCCCGGGTTTTTGCTTCTACTCCGTGCGCACCAAGGGATTTTGCATTTTTAAGGTAGTCTATCTCCAGAAATTCACCCGTCAGTTTCCCTGTTTTGGGATCACGATATCGGAACCGATTTCCGAATCCCAAACTGCCACAACTTTTTGACAGTCCGTTAATGCTGCCGAAGCCGTGGTTATCCAGCAACACGATGATCAGTTTCTTGTC
>NVVH01000072.1 GCA_002402135.1 Fidelibacterota bacterium
ATCGACCCATCCGATTGGATGGTAAAGGTTTTTATATATCCATCGCTATCAGTTCCTCCAAACGCGATAGCGTAGGTGTCAGAATCCACTTGAACGATAGAGTTAGATGATGCCGTCCACGTATCATGGTACAGTGAAGCAACTTCTGTAATGGAAGTCCCATCCGATTGGATGGTAAAGGTTTTTATATATCCATCATACGCGCCATTACCTGAATATGCGAGAGCGTAGGTGTCAGAATCCACCTGAACAATAGAGTTAGATGTACCTTTATTAGTATCATGCTCTAATTCATCCACTTCTGTAATGGTAGCCCCATCTGAAGAGATTGTGAACGTTTTAATAAACCCATCCCCATCAACTCCTTGGGTATACGCAAGAACGTAAGTATCCGAGTCTACCTGACATAATGAGTTATGTTCTACCGCCGTGTTATCATGCACAAGTGAAGCAACTTCTGTAATGGAAGTCCCATCCGCCGAGATGGTAAAGGTTGTGATAGTGCCGCCGCCCGAATTGTTGGAGGCGAGCGCGTAAGTATCAGCATCCACCTGGACAATAGAGTTCCATGTGTTTTTAATTGTATCATGCTCTAATGAAGCAACTTCTGTAATGGAAGTCCCATCGGCTGAAACAGTAAAGGTTGAGATCCATCCGTCCTGGCTCCGCCCTTGATACGCAAGAACGTAGGTATCAGCATCCACCTGCACGAGAGAGTTATAGTGCCCGGAATATATATCATGCTCCAGTGTTTGAACTTCTGTAATAGAAGAACCATTCGCGGGTATGGTAAAGGTTGTGATAAATCCATCACTGCCCACCCCCATATACGCAAGAAGGTATGTATCGGCATCCACCTGAACAATAGAGTTATGTCTTCCGTACGTGTTATCATGCWCMAGTGAAGCAACTTCTGYAATGGAAGTCCCATCSGCYGARAYRGTAAAGGTTGMAATAKWSNCNTYCTRAYWTKACSNNCYCCTTSATACGCAAGAACGTAGGTATCAGCATCCACCTGCACGAGAGAGTTATAGTGCCCGAAATCCGTATCATGCTCTATTGAAGCAACTTCTTGGGCGCTAAGCTCCGGTAAAGAAAGAAACACAAATAATGAAATAATAAGAAYGGACTTTTTCATCATAAAACTCCTTTTAAGCTTATGCTAATATAAGAAATATTAATGTGAGTGCACGAGGAGATCAATTTTTTCTCCTCTTCACTTAATGAACGTTATTTTCTGGTTGAATGTTTTCTGTCCTGCCTTCAGCCGAACAATATATAATCCTGATGCCAAGTTTTGCGGCTGCCAGGTATGGCTGTGATATCCCGCCGGCACGGTCTTATTGACCAAAGTTTCCACCAGTTTGCCGGTGATGTCATAAACGCTTAGGGTGATAAACCCCTCTTCAGGGAGATCAAAGCGAATGGTGGTGCTGGGATTAAACGGGTTGGGATAAGCGGGATAGAGAACGAATTCTTTCGGCACCGGTAGTTCTTCAACACCGGCACTGCCGTATGCAACCGTAAGCTGATAGCGGGGATCACCTACCTGCGGATAAATAGACACACCGCTTGTTCCATAAGAGGGGAAACTCCCCTTTGCCACCGTAGTAAAGGCCACCTCGCTCACCTGGGATAATTCAATGACATCCCCGSWGRTATTATCNNNCRWMRKSRWYRWKGWTAYMKKTYCCGGSARSTYMSTYARRTCCCAGSTCATGGTYACWTCWTTTTCWTYTGTAACAAAGTTATAGTCWTCATCCARCGTYAAATACATRATGTCCAGMGGWATGGATATGGAMCCTTCATRSYYRWMYGGCASGTTRYTGATATCCARSCCGTTGCCTTCCGCATAGCTGATACCSACMAYKCGTTCACTGGGGGACATGGGSAGSAGYTTRTAGGCATCRGCATTGTCCATRCCTGCTTCMCCGYTGKTCATGAARGAGACRAARGCMTKGTCCKYRTARTCTTCTNNNGAAGWRATGGYAAAGCTCATGCTGCCGGTRCYGTCAWTSRTKGTYTTGTAGAATGTKCCKGCGGTRCYGGAYTTRCWGTCTGAGGTAAAMTCAAAACTGGTGCCACTGCCACCGGACTCAATCCAGAACCCTTGGTAGGGAGCAATGAGACCATCTGTCAGTGTCCCACTACCATTCCAGGAATAGTAGCCTGCCCCGCCTGRCWTAGCATCATCGTAAACGTAAACAACWGCGGTGTAGTTGCTGTTRTCRGTRAAMAGCTGGTCAGCATCGATAGTTGCTTCGAATGGGTTACCAAGTAAGTTCCACTCACTGGCAGTGGTGCTTCTGGTTAYTGTGGCACTGTTCTCTGTGCCGGCAACACTCAACGTTACCGGTAAGTCATCATCACCATCATTATCAGTATCYGCAAAAACATAGACCAGAAATCCCTGCCCGGCAGTGAGGGATGCTGTATTCAGGTTGGTAAGCGCCGACCATTCTGGTGTGGAAGCATCATAGGTCCAGATGTTGGCGGTGCCGCTGGTAACATCGCCATTGGTCATGCCCTGTATCCACAGGGGACCAAGAATATCATCATACACGGTACCGTCTACAGGACTCGACATCATGCGGAAACCGCCATCACCGCTGATGGTTACATGTGCTGACAAATAGGCATCACTATCTGTGGCCTGGCCAATGGCCAGATATTCATCCGATAATGTTACACTGCTAAAGGTGACCGCATCACCAGATTTACTGGATCCTGATGCCAGGATACTAAAGTCACCGCTGGTCCCGGCACGATTCAGCAGTTTATAATCTGATGCTGTACCCGCAGTGACCGTATAACCAGTCGCATCACTGATATCAATCGTAACATCCGCAGCTACGGTATTTGATTCATCTACATACCAGATCCGTTCCGAACGGACCTCAACACCGGAAGGCAGATCAGACGTGGATGTACCCGCAGTATTATTATTGCCAAAAACAGCAAAGTTTGCATCAGTAAGCGCAGTGCCCACGACCATAGTTAAACCATCCGACGCATCAGAAGCTGATGTTCCACACCCCTCCCATAGTGCTTCCACATCTGTAGTATAGCCACTGGTTAAGTCGCCTATGGGTGCGTCGGAGGTTATCCAGTCGCTGGAGCCGCCACTGGTGACCATATTTCTTAGTT
>NVVH01000073.1 GCA_002402135.1 Fidelibacterota bacterium
GGTGGAGGGTGGCGTCGACGTGCGGCGGTGTGGCTGCCATCGCCAGCTCCTGCGTGCGCTGTACCATCCGGTTTCCTTTCTCGGGATCCAGCTCCTTTACCTGGAACCGGGTCCGCACCAGCTGCGAGCGGAAGTCGACGATGTCGTCTATCTTGCGCCCCACCCAGCGTTCAGGGGTGTCGAGCAACGACGTGTCACCCCCGAACGGAGGGAGCATCGGCCCGATACTGACCTTGGGATAGCCGTAGCGCCCGACGAAGACCGACGGCGGCGAAGCGCCCGCCAGCTCGGTGCCGGTCAACAGTGTGTGGGTGCGCTGGTGCGCGTGCAGCCGTACCAGCAGCGGGCAGCGCTCCTTGCCGCAGAGCAGTTTGGTGGTGCGGCACGGGACGCAGAGCGARTTGCCCTGCGCATCCCGRGGGAGATTCTCGATAACCAGCTGCCCGGCGAACGCCACACGCGGCGAACCGGGCTCGCGTTTAACTGTTCTGCTKCGGGAGMYAGAGTTGAAGGCASAGGTGACGGGGAGAGCGGTTATCGCTTRAATCCTGCATGGARATTATGGTTTTTTGGGAAARAYAACCGTGAAKGTGCTACCCTTGCCCAATGTYGAYTCGAGTTTCAGTTCGGCCTTGTGCTTGGTCACTATCTTGTTAACGATATGAAGGCCCAGACCGGTCCCTTTTCCAGCATCCTTGGTAGTAAAGAATGGGTCGAATATCTTCTTCTGGGTTTCCTCATCCATTCCMGTTCCCGTRTCRGTCACAGATATGTARCACGTCCCGTTATCCACGCCYGTTGCYARGGTRATRGTCCCRACYGMTYCCATCGCGTCCACRSCATTATTGATGAAGTTSGTRATTATCTGTGTTAHCTCTGATGTVCTGCCTATGGBDACCGGCTTGHCATCGTACTGTTTTACTATCTTTACCTTGTTCAGATTCCTGGTATGCCTGGAGAGGTCTAGTGATTTGTCAGYGACCTCATTGAGGTAAAYAGTTGATGTTCCAAGGGTGCGTGCGTCRCGGGCATGACTTGACAGGTCACTGACTATCTTKGCCATTCTCTTGGATGCGTCAATTATATCCCTTGCGTCACCACGCATGCGTTCCAGGTCATCATCCTCAGCGATGGACTCCGACATGGCCATCACTACCTGNRRRGGGNTTACGRATTTCGTGGGCAAYACCAGATATCACRAYRCCSAGRCTGGACATCTTCTCRGCCTGTATCARMTCCTGATTGGYCTGTTCCRCYTCCTCYTGGGCCTTTATCTTTTCCGTTATGTCCACACCATACACATTTACGTACGAATGCTTCGTGACCGGCACGAAAGAACAGGCATATATTCTCTCATCAATTATGTGGTCCATATCCATGAATTTTCCCGTCTCGAAT
This sequence comes from Fidelibacterota bacterium, assembly GCA_002402135.1. GTDB lineage: Bacteria > Fidelibacterota > Marinisomatia > Marinisomatales > UBA2128 > UBA2128. The sequence continues at coordinate 1,399 of NVVH01000073.1, forward strand.
ACGCCTGAAACTACCGCCAATATATCATCCGAAACCCTGTCGCCCACAACCACGCCGAGCCCTAGCAATATCGTCGCCCGAGCAGGCGCATTGGCAAATATCACTGTGCCGTCTTCRGATATTCTGAAGACCGARTGAGGRTTCTCGTCCGGGAACCTRGCCARGCTTTCAATCTCTTTTTGCCTGTCCGTAACGTCAACGCCATAAATATTGACGTAATCATGCTCGGATACGGGRACGAAGGTRCAGGAGTATATCYGCCCGGATATTACATGCTCCTTGACTATGTAATCTTCTTTTTCTACCACCTCGTTGATGTCCGCGCAGAGCTCAGCCGGTGCCTGCTCACCAACCTTGACCTTCAGGGAAGCCAGGATGGTCTCCATGGCAGACTTGTTTGCGAAAATTATTTTTCCGGTCCTTGAGGCTCTGATTACGGAGTGGGGGTTCTCTTCAGGAAACCTGGCAATACTTTCCGTTTCTTCATTGGCCTGTTKGATCCGATTCGTCAGACTCTTTGTCCTAGCCTTCACCGTATCCATAAGGTTRGTATTAATCTCGCTAATTTCRGAATCCAGCTTRCGAATTATCTYRTCGGGGGARWRCTCACYCATYGCTGYGTTCCYGATCCAGCTTRGMGAAKAGSTKGTCCAGWGTTTCCTGRGCGGYAGGYAGTTCAKCCATATCGCCACTCCAGKTTTCCAGAGCCKCTGYRTTGKASWGTTCAAAAGCWWTCAGRCTATCCGTCAYWGTATCCTCTGCCTTCATACTCAARTYTCCAGTGTATATCACTGCCAAATCACAATAGGCWCCTGTACAGAAGCGSACGTGAAAATCACCGAACTGGATGTCGTCCAGTGCRTCTGAGGAACTMTCGCTGACAGCATCCTGCATGAACTCCTTCAGKGCATTGAACATACTYCCCATTATGTCTGTGTCCTTGTCGCTTACTGCAGCTTTGGTGGTCACTGTGGCTATCACGATACCTGCYTTYGATAGTARAAATATATTGTGTATGTTGCCACGTTTTGCGGTATTAATCAGTTTCTCGTTCATTACTTCAATGATTTTYCTGAACTTGGCAGAACTGGCTCCTGCCTTATCGAGTCCCATCTTTTCGGAAGAGATTRYCTTTACCATACTCATCATYTSATCAATRTCAATAATCCCCTCCTTCACRTCRGTCTGCCTTTCCCTYAMCTCCATTGCCCTGTCGAYRACTTGTCKCACGTCCGCAGTCTGCATCGGTTTCTGTAGATAATCCATGGCTCCCATCCGGAARGCCCTGACCGGTGTAGAGATATCATGATTACCTGTCAGCATGACCACGGGCATCTCAGGATATTCATGTCCRACATGTTCAAGCAGTTCCAGACCATCCATGCCAGGCATGTCGACGTCACAAAGCATCATCATGTACTTCTCCTCTCTAAGCATCAGCAGAGCGTCCTCGGCACTTTCAGCGACCTCAAGTTTCAGGTCGCTCCATTTCCGGAACATTACGGAAAGTGAGATTTGGACTGCGTGGTCGTCGTCTACGGCCAGAATGGGAATTGGCATCTGCTTTCACCCAAGCAAGGGGCATGATATAAAAAATATCTTCGAGCGCGATTAAAGCACACTATAGCACTTTGGGCTGCAGCAGCTCGCCCAGCTCGTCCAGCGCCAATAACTCGCCCAGCTTTTCCCAGAGTGGTGACT
>NVVH01000074.1 GCA_002402135.1 Fidelibacterota bacterium
GAATTGATTCGGGTGGGTTGATTACTGGCCGTGTTAGTTTTGAAACATTTATGATGGATACAGGCACTACCACATTTGATTATGACTCTGTTCGTGTTACCGAAACTACATTCGAGCGCGTATATACGTTTAGCGTTAAAGCTCTTAGTAGCAATGGTGTTATTGACACTTATAAACAATTTACAATTAAGGTTGTTCCTAAAATATTTAAGCCATACGAAAGTGTTTATATAAAAGCGTTGCCAAGCCAATCACAACGAGATATTTACGAGAATTTGATCAACAACGCAGATGATATTGCACCGGAGAATATTTATAGGGCAACAGACAGTAATTTTGGTGTGCAAAAAACTATTCGTGCATTAGTTGCRGCGGGCCTYARTCCYRTAACAGAAACAGATWTTGTTGAGGCAACAGCGCAAAACCATTGGAATAACACATTAGGGTTTGGAGCTATAAAAATTGCTAAAGCATACAATGAAGACGGAACAGAAAAATATGATGTTGTATATATTGAATTAGTTGATAAAGCGATGGGTRTAAATCCATCAACTGGTGTTGTAGAACCAGCAKCACAAAAAATTGACTTAAAAGTGCAAAAAAGTCTTACACAAATGACTGACTGGTCTAAYCCTTTAAGAATAGATGCTGGTTGGCCAAAAGTTAGCAGCGGTAATTATGCAACAGATGCARWYAAYGAYCAYWAYRTATATCCAAACGCAATTCAAAATATGCGTAACCAGTTAACTGTCAACGTTGGAACTGCAATACTAGAAAGGTTTGTGTTGCCCGATTGGATGAAAGATAAACAATCAGGTGGCAGTGTTATTGGTTGGACACTAGCGGCGCCTGTTGTTTATTGTAAACCTGGAACGGGAAGCAAAGTGGCATATCTTCTTGAGCAACGCACACTTGATTTAAAGAAAATTAGCTTTGAGGTTGATAGATATATTCTTGATAACAACCTAAGTCAATTCTACAATAAAGCTACTGGTAAATGGACTATAACACCAGAAACAACATTTGACGTGTTTAGCTACGTTAATAATGCCGATCTTGCATCCGGGCTTGCTGCAACAGTTAACTATTCAGCATCCGGAGAATTTAATATGATTGCTGGCGCTTCAGCCTCAGAGGTAATTGCAAATAATCGTATTACTGGACTTACTGATGTTGCGGATATTGATGGCAAAACCATGATATTCCTTAGCCACGAAGATTCACTTAACTGGTTTAATGTTATTGCAGGCAACAAGTTTGATGAGTCAGCATTTGACTCAGGCCCACTTGAGCATACAGAGCTTATTACTGGCTGGACAGAAAAATTTATTGGGCTTACCACCATTAATAAGCGAGCGGGCGTTTGGACATTGGGTGTTGACGCATGGGGTTTTGTAACACTAACGTTTACAACAGAAATAGATAATGGGCAAAAAGTAAAAGTAACTTATGATAATATTACYTATTATTACGAGCGTAATCCGTCAACCRGCTTRATACCTAAGTACGTAAACGTAAATACTGTTAACTTACTAGTGTTAGAGTCAGCAACTACATTTGATGGGAACGATACTAGGTTCTTTGCAAGCGTAGACAAGTTTRTAGAACTCGACRCCGGAGATAAATATATTAAGTTCCCACAGGTTGGAGTTTTTAGATAATGGCAAGTAAYATCAATGCAAATAACRTCGACGGYACMTTYCCTATYGCTGGTCAGGATAACGATAGTCAGGSTTTCCGCGATAATTTTACAAATATTAAAACAAATTTTAGCAACGCTAAAACAGAAATTGAGGATTTACAAAGTAARGTTATTCTTAAAAGTGCGCTAACAAGTACTACACTAGATAACAGTGGTAGCGGAGCACTTATAAAGGACTTTGAACTTCGAGACATAAGCGAGACTCGTGTTGCCAAAGGAACAACAAGCGGTACAGTAACTCTTAGTTATACAGAAGGYGGATATCAAACTGCWACAACYAGTGGCAGTGTTACTTTAGCTTTCAGTAACTTCCCAGCAAGYGGAAAGCTTGGTAGAGTTCGTTTTGAACTTACAGTAGCAAGTGTAGCGCATACGCTAACACTACCAGCAGCGGTAAGCCTAGGAGCTAACTCGCTACACGGTATTGTTCCAGCTACAAAGGTTATTACCTTTGATRCRACAGGYACTTACATTTTTGAATTTACAACAGATGATTCAGGAACCACAGTAGCAGTAAACGATCTCACACGGGGCAGAACTAAAGTAGATGTTAGAACACCAGTTAACTCAGGACAAAGTGGCGATGTTGCCGGCATGATGGTTGTAGMTGGCAGTTATATCTACGTTTGCACAGGTACATATGATGGTTCTACTGTTATTTGGAAACGTGCAGCTATCGCAGCATTCTAAGATATAAAAAGGTAAATATCTTTATGGTGACCATGAGAGAATTGATAGATATTGTTGAAGCACCTGTTCCTCCTAAAGGCCCTGTTTCTCCTGTTCCGGCTAAAGTACCAACACCACCTRTTCCTGCTAAAGCACCAAAASCACCAGTAACAYCAGCAATAGCGAAAGCTCCCCTGCCTAGGCGGAAGCCCCTAACACCCGATATGCAGGCTAATTTAGATCAGGATATTGTAGCTCGTTTACATGATATCGACGCGGTAAATCCTCAATCATTTATCGGACAGGTAACAGCACGGGATGCAGAACGTATAGAATTTGATTCGCCCGCTGCTCGTGAAATTAAAGCTAAAGTATCCTCTACACCCCAGGCACCAGCTCATCTTACACCTCAACAAAAAGTACAGTATAACAGGCAGATGAAGCAAGCTGAAAAAGAAATGCGTGGTGAACTGGGGCCGGTGACGCCATTAACACCAGAAAAGCAAGCTGAATTAGAAAAATTTGCTAAGTAAATCACAATTTAAGTTGACAATAGCTATCCATATGTACTATAATACAAGTATATAAGGAGTTGATTAATGCCTAAAGCTGACTTAAATGAATATTCTGGGTTTGTGAAAGCTGTAACAAGCGAAGAATCAAGTAACCTTACAACATTTGTGGACCGGTTAAGCCAGTTA
>NVVH01000036.1 GCA_002402135.1 Fidelibacterota bacterium
GTATTTGGATGTTACAAAATTAAAAAATATGGGATTTGTGCAAAAATACACCATTTGGGAAGGGCTGGATATTTTGATCAATAATGCAGGTATAGTTGCGGCTGGTCCGTTAGAGGATATACAAGATGAAGATCTGTACGATCAAGTTGCCGTCAACCTTACCGCTGTTATGTTATTGACAAAGTACTGTATTCCATTGCTGAAGTCATCGTGTGGCCAATGCTCAGACGTAAAATTATAAATAGGCCCTATATCTATATAATTTTTAGTTTTTTTTATTGTGCTGAGTATTCCTATTTTTGCTGTAATTAGCTACAAAATAGGTAAGCGTAAAAGTACTATGCCGGGGGTTTTAGCTTTTGTGGGTGGCTGTTTAGCGMWWTYYYSAMKATTWKMKTTRWTYTKWWWWKYWKKGMKKRSRMYTRAAAAAGATTTACCTAAAAAAACTAAATAAACAAAAACAAAAAAAGAAAATCAAAGAAGAGGATATTGTTGATTTTGGTTTTGAAATAACCTTTGAATACAACATTATACCTTACGGCTCAGGAGAGAACAGAAGGGATGTACCGGTTTACTTGGGAGCGATTCCATGGCAGGATACGAAAATTGATATCCCCATCGGATCTGGTAACCAAGTGATTTCATGGACAATGCAACCGACTTTTTCCGGTAAAAGGGGAATCCGCGTTCAGGACCTCATGGTCGTTCATATTCTTAGTGAAAGCGCCAAGCAGGTAGATGAGAATGGGAAGTGGAAATAYCCCATATATTTTGCTTCCACTGTTTCTCCGAGCAACATGATTAATCTCAATAAATATCTAAAGATGGAAGGGTTGGCCTTTCGTGTCAGTTCCCGTCCGGGTCKAAGGGTAAACTATAAGAAAATCAGGGAGAACTTAACGACCGTTGTGGATGATGATTGGAGCCGTGAATATAAGGTCGGCTACAAATATCGCAATCTTGATAATCCAGATGTGTACTATAATGAGACTACAGACGTCAAGCTGACCCGGAATTGGCGGAGTTCTTTCCTGCAGCTTGCATCTAAGGAATTTGAACGTTTTAAATTCGCTCCAGAAAGATACGATCTTCTTTTTACAGAGATGCTGGCTTCAGATGTGGAAACTTTTGGTGACAGTGGTGTAGATGGGACAGCACTTCTTACATACCTGCAAGACCGTATCGCCCAATCTCGAATGGCACTGGACAGTCTGGTGAGCGAAAGTCCTGAAGCAGCCAGTACACTTGCCACTATCGATCTTATGAACAAGCTGCTGCCCATGGAAATCTTACCTCCGTCAGATCCTATCGCTATCGGTGTCTGGGAAATGTACGATRTATTGGGAGAGGAAGAAAAAGCTGCTGCCGTTTTGGTTGCTTCTAACTCAGATTTGTCGAGAGATGACCTCAACCGTATGTTACTCCGTGGGGCGTCTGCCCAAGGTATTATTAACAATCTTAAAGAAATCCTGAATGAATTCAGCAAAGACCATCCTGAAAATGATGTTGTTCGTCAACTGCTGTTATCTTATCGGCAGGAATTGACSAATAACCCAAGGTAGAATTGATTTCTAGCGGAAATGGATTCCCACGGGTTTCCGTAATAATTCCCCACTGGAACAGAATCGAGATTCTCTCCGACTGTCTAGATTCCCTTAAAAAATCCACCTATCCCAATCTCGAAATTGTCGTGGTGGACAATGCTTCCACTGATGGAAGTCCCGATTGGGTAGCGGAAAATCATCCCCATGTCAATCTGGTCCGATGCAGCGAAAACCACGGCTATGCCGGCGGCTGCAATCGTGGRGCAGCGGAAGCCAGTGGTRAGTTTCTGCTGTTCCTKAACAACGATACAGTCCAAGAACCGGAGTGGATCRAACCGCTTRTCGATGCCTTGAAAGCTGATGAGTCAGTTGCTGCTGTTCAGCCGAAAATCCTCAACTATTTTGAACGAAATAAGTTTGACTACGCCGGAGGAGCAGGAGGAGCTTTGGATATTCTCTGTTTTCCGTTTGTCCGGGGACGTGTTTTTTTCGAGATTGAGGAAGATGAAGGACAGTATGATGACGCCGCCGAGATATTCTGGGCGTCGGGGACAGCATTCCTAGTGAGAAAGTCTGTATTTGAAGAAAGCGGAGGATTCGACGAGAGCTTCTTTGCTCATCAGGAAGAGATTGATCTCCAATGGCGATTTCACTTAATGGGATACAGTATTAAGGTTGCTCCTAAGTCTGTGGTGTATCACCGGAATGCTGCCACCCTCCCCATGAAATCTCCATGGAAGAAATATCTCAATCACAGAAATTCACTCTTAATGCTACTCTCCAACTATAATCTTCCTATGACATTGTATCTGTTCCCCATCCGGTTTGTACTGGAGTTTGTGGCAGCACTTTATGCTGTCGCTCTCTTCGATTTTCCCCATGTGTTGGCGGTTTTTAAATCGCTGGGTTGGATAGTCATTCACCCACGATTGATTGCCCGCCGCCGCCGTAGAGTGCGCTTACTTCGTAAGCTGAACGACAGAGAGTTGATGGGTAAATTATACGTGGGTAGTGTGGTTTTCGACTATTACCTGCGACGCAAACGCCGTTATCGGGACTTGATACCCAATCCCTGACGGTAACTGTCTCCGTTATCAGGATCGAGCTCTAACATACTCTTCAGGATTTTCTTKCGGTTGGGTARATWTGGAGGYAATAARRCGAGRTCCCGKGCGTGGGCATCCAGAAATATAGAGCTGTAATGTTCACGAGGTGCCTGACGGTAGTTTTCTTCCAGATTATCCAGCATTTTATCGAAGGCGGCGGCGGCTTCGGTCGGATCTCCTTCATTCAGGTACGCCACCCCATCGTAAAAATGAAATTTTGCAATCCGGAGAGGTTTGTTTTTGCTAATTATGTTCACTACTTCGCTTCTCTGCCGCCATCCGCGGGTGTATTGGGAGGACATGCCGCGAAGAGCAATTTCCCGGGCTCGTTCGTAAAATCGCGTACCGCCCAAAATATTGTATGTATCTGCTTCGCCAGCAAGAATAATTACACCGTAGAACTCAAGAAAGCTTGCTAAAGGCTCAAAAATCACAGGTGAGTAGGAAACACCCTGACCCTGCGAATAAGGGAACTGAATGCTCTTCGCAAAGTATCGCTGGTCACTGCCGTTGGTAAARAGACACTGAACTCCGTAAAGCCGTTGYCCCCCTTTATCAGCAACAGATTGAAAGAATAAATGAACCGTCAACKGAATCTCCAAATYGCTGTATTCATCATCCCACACTGTGGATACRAAAAAGTATTGAATCTGCTCGTCTATTCCCTGGGTAACACGCCGGTCGTTCTCTTTCAATTGTCCGTCATCCACTGAAACTGTTACGGTACCAAACTGAGCAGCAAGCATGACCGGGAGAAGGAGAATAGATGTTCTTTGCAGGATCATCACATGGAAAGTATAGAGAAATGAGACTACTCTCAAGAGGAATTTGTGGAGTTATCACAGGGAAGTGAGTCTGCTCTTTTGTAAATTTTGCCATGACGAATATCGCTACACTTCTGGATCAGGATAAGGAGAACGCGAGACTCTTCCGTGCTGCCGGTGCTTTAGCCTCCGAGGAGACTTTAGATGTTTATGTAGTCGGAGGTTACGTACGTGACCTCATGCTGGGTCGTCCGCTCTCAGATATAGACCTGATGGTAGTTGGGGATGGCATCAGTTTCGCCCGTAAACTTGCCAAAAAACTAAAGATCAAAACAGTGATACCGTTCGAGAAGTTTGGTACTGCCCAGGTTCAGAGCAAAGATGGAATTATCGAAGTTTCTTCTGCACGAGTCGAAACGTACGAAAGTGACTCACGTAAACCGGAAGTAAGTTCTGCCAATTTGGAGATGGATCTTTCCCGTCGAGACTTTACCGTCAATGCCATGGCTATTTCACTTTGTGAAGASWKWMKGSRRKMMCWNTMGRATCCTTACGGCGGAGTGCGTGATCTCCAGAAGCGTCTCCTGCGGACACCTCTTGATCCCGACAGCACTTTCTCCGATGATCCACTGCGGATGCTCCGGGCTGTCCGTTTTGCAGCACAGCTCGATTTTCAGATCGACAAACAGGTAGCAGAGAGCATCATCCGCCAAGCGAAACGGATTGAGATTGTCTCTGCTGAGCGAATTACCAGTGAATTCTACAAAATTCTGTCTGCTCCCATACCGTCCATTGGCCTAGACTTATTACAGCAGGTAGGATTATTGGAAATTGTATTTCCGGAAATAAATGCAATGGTAGGTCTGGAGCAGCCGAAGGAGTGGCATCACAAGGATATCTTTTATCATACGCTCCAAGTTGTAGACAATATCGCCAAGCTTACTGATAAACCTGATTTAAGGTTCGCTGCTCTGGTTCACGATATCGCCAAGCCGCGAACTCGCCGTTTGAGTACATCCAAAGGGTGGACTTTTCACGGTCATGAAATTGTAGGCAGCCGGATGCTGGAAAAAGTGGCAAGACGGATGAAGCTCTCCAACAAAACTTTGGAATACCTCCAAAAGCTGACGATGCTTCATCTTCGTCCCATTGCATTGGCCAAGGATGGCATAACGGACAGCGCTGTAAGGAGAGTAATGGTGGTTGCAGCCGAAGATCTGGATGATCTCCTGATTCTCTGCAGGGCGGATATTACATCCAAGAATCCTATGCTGGTTAAGAAGTACATGGGAAACTTTGATCGCGTGGAAGAACTGATGCAGAATGTTGAGGAAAGGGATGCGTTTATGGCGTTTCAATCACCTATCAAGGGAGTAGAAATTATGAAGGAACTTGAATTATCGCCTGGGAAGCTGGTAGGGGATATCAAGAGCCGAATCGAAGATGCCATTCTCGATGGTGAGATTAAAAACAGCTACGAAGCAGCCTACGATTTCTTTCAGAAAATCAAACAGGAATACAGTAAAAAGGGGAAATGATCCCTCTATAATATCTGACTAATGAAACTCATCGTCCACCAATCCACAGCTCACCAGTTACCACTCACCCTTTTCCTTGAATTGCGCATATAAGACGGGTAAATTCAGTTTGGCACGATGATTGCATGTAAACACGAAACAGGCACTTTAAAGGTAAGGGGGAGCTTCTCATGGGGGTCTTAGGAGTCATTCCCGCCCGTTATGATTCTATTCGATTTCCCGGAAAGGTACTCATACCTATAGATGGTTTCCCAATGGTTGCAAGAGTGTATTATCAAGCGATCCAATGTAGAGAGTTAGATTCTGTGGTTATTGCCACGGATAGTCAACGTGTTGAGAATGCAATGCAGGAATTGGATATTCCTGTGGAATTGACAGGTAGTAATCACTCTACCGGAACAGAACGTGTTGCTGAAGTGGCTTCTCGACATAAAGATGAGATTGTGATTAATATTCAGGGTGATGAGCCGTTCATTTCTCCAGACATTATTGATGGAGCAGTGTTGCTACTTTTAGAGGAAAAGTCAATACAAATGAGTACAGCTGCCAGTTTGTCTCTTTCTCAGGATGAATGGGAAAATCCCAATGTAGTCAAAGTTGAGTTGGATGATGACGGTTTTGCTAAGGACTTTTTCCGTGTACCGGAAGGAGAACAAAGTACTAAGCACCTCAAACATATAGGTATTTATACTTTTCGTCGTGAATATCTTTTAAAACTGGTGAAAATGGAGAAAAGCTCTCGCGAAATTGAGCGAAGTCTCGAACAGATGAGAGCCATGGATATCGACTGCAAAATGGGTGTTTTTGTAACTGAGTATGATGTGATTGGTGTCAATACACCAGATGATCTTAACGCGCTGATTGAGGATATGGGAATTGCCTAAGTCTAAGACAAAGTACGTATTTGTTCTGGGCGGAGTAATGTCCGGTTTGGGGAAAGGAATCGCTTCAGCTTCTATCGGCTACCTTATGAAGAGTCGTGGACTGCGTGTTACCATCATGAAGCTCGATCCTTACCTGAACGTTGATCCCGGAACCATGAATCCGTATCAGCACGGAGAAGTATTTGTTTTGGACGACGGCTCCGAGACCGATCTCGATCTGGGCCATTATGAGCGATTCATAGATGTGAACATGGACAAGCGGAACAACGCCACGACGGGACAGATTTATCAGTCAGTGCTGGATCGGGAAAGAGAGGGCGACTATCTCGGTCAGACGATTCAGATCATTCCACATATTACTGATGAACTGACGAGAAGAATTCGGGCAGTCAATCAACCGCATCGGTATGATGTAGTCATCTGTGAAGTGGGAGGTACTATTGGTGACATCGAGAGTCAGCCATTCCTGGAGACTATCCGCCAGATGCGACTCGAAATTGGACGAGAAAGCTGCTTTGTGGCGCATGTGACTCTCCTTCCGTATATTGATGCCAGTGAAGAATTGAAGACAAAACCGACTCAGCACAGTGTCATGAAAATGAGAGAGATCGGACTGGAGCCGGATATGATCCTCTGCAGAAGCGATCGTGCCATTCCTGTATCTGTGAAAAAGAAGATATCACTTTTCTGCAGTGTACCTCAATCCAACGTGGTGGAAGCCAGAGATGTTGACACCATTTATGAGGTTCCGCTAAGATTGTACAAGCAGGGTGTAGGACAGATTATTGCTGAACAGCTGCAGCTTGACGGTAAGAGCGCTGATATTTCTAAACTCGAATTATTCATCGAGCGGTTCAAGAATCCTACCCACGAATTAACCATCGGGCTCTGTGGCAAGTACACTGAACTCCCCGATGCTTATAAAAGTGTAATCGAAGCATTTATCCACTCTGGAGTGGAAAACGATGCCAGAGTGCACATCAGATGGATTAACACTGAATTGCTTAACTCTGATGAAGAAAGTGAAGAACACTTGGGTGAATTGGATGGTATCTTGGTTCTCCCCGGCTTTGGAGACCGCGGGACGGAAGGGAAGGTTTATTGTGCAAAATATGCTCGAGAGAATGATGTTCCTTATCTCGGCATTTGTCTTGGATTACAGATGGCAGTTGTGGAATTTGCTCGGAATGTCTGCGGCTTGACTCGCGCCAACAGCACAGAATTTAATCGCCGTACACCCGATCCTGTAATTGCACTCATGCCTTCTCAGCTGAATGTAAAAAAGAAAGGTGCCACTATGCGCCTCGGAGCTTATGACTGTAATGTGTCAGCTGGGACAAAAGCTTATGCAGCGTACAGGAAAAAGAAAATCAGTGAGCGACATCGTCACCGCTATGAAGTGAACAATGACTATCGAAAGATACTTGAAAAAAGGGGGATGCTTTTCAGCGGGATTAATCCGGAACTGGGATTGGCGGAGATCATTGAACTAAAAGATCATCCATGGTTTGTGATGTGCCAATTTCATCCTGAGCTAAAAAGCAGGGTTGAAAAAGCACATCCGCTTTTCCGTGAATTTGTGAAAGCATCACTCAATTACAAGTTGGCATCATGACTGTGCAAGTGGGAGATATTGAAATTGGTGGAAGTGAACTGGTAATCATTGCCGGTCCATGTGTTATTGAATCGCCGGAACATTCACTGAAGATGGCGATGTCACTGAAAAAAATCATGGTGGAAGCAAAAATTCCGTTCATCTTTAAGACCTCCTTTGATAAGGCAAACCGTACATCCGTGAAATCATTCCGTGGCCCCGGAATGGAGGAGGGGTTGGAGATTCTGCGTGAAGTTAAGGATACCACAGGAGTTCCAATTCTTACTGATATCCACTCTCCTGATCAAGCCGAGCAGGTTGCTGAAGTTGCGGATGTTTTACAGATACCGGCATTTCTCTGTCGGCAGACGGATTTACTACTGGCTGCAGGTGAAACAGGAAAGTGTGTCAACGTGAAGAAAGGTCAATTTATCGCTCCAACTGACATGGTCAATATTGTTAAGAAAATAGAATCCACCGGTAACAGCAATATTCTTTTGACAGAGCGGGGAGCAAGCTTCGGTTACAACAATCTTGTTGCAGACATGAGAGCTATTCATGCTATGAAGAAGTCGGGGTATCCTGTTGTGTTTGACGCCACTCACAGCGCACAGCAGCCCGGCGGGCTAGGAAATGCCACTGGAGGGGATAGGGAGATAATTCCCACATTAGCAAAATCAGCCGTGGCAGCAGGGAGCGATGCAGTCTTTATGGAAGTCCACGATGATGTGGTCAATGCCAAAAGCGATGCCTCTACTCAATGGCCCCTAGAGAGAACAGACGGACTTGTAGTGATACTGAAGAAGATCTTTCAAGTGGTAAGAGAATCAAATGAGTAACCAACTGCAACAAGTTGCTGCAAAGATTAAGATCATCTTGACCGATGTGGATGGCGTTTTCACTGACGGTTCAATCTACAAAGGGAATGACGGCCTTGAATTTAAACGCTTTTCGGTATTGGATGGAGCCGGAGTGGCATTTGCCCGAGAGGCCGGTATGAAAATAGCAATCGTTTCAGGCCGGTATTCGCCTGCTACAGAATCAAGAGCGAAGGAATTGGGCCTCGAAGACCATTGCTATCAGGGAGAATTAAACAAATCGGCGCTCTATGATCGTCTTAAGGAGAAGTACGATTTTGAAGATGAGGAAGCGGTTTTTATCGGTGATGATCTGATCGATATTGAAGTGATGGAAAGGGTTGGACTTCCTATTGCAGTTGCCAACGCTATGGCGCCTGTAAAAGCAATAGCCAAACTGGTGACTGAAGCGAAGGGCGGTGAAGGTGCTTTTAGAGAAGCAGTAGAGGAAATACTGAAGTTAAGGGGAGAATATGATACTATTATTTTATCTCTGAGGGATAAAATCAGTCAAAGCAAGCTATGAGTACAAATAAGAAAAAAGCCGGAGTAAATATTCAGGTAGGAAAAAAAGTTATCCAAATTGAAGCTGAAGCTGTATCCCAATTGGCTAATCGCATAGATGAACATTTTGATAAGGCAGTGGAAGAGATCTTCAATTGCGATGGACGTGTAATAGTCTCTGGTATGGGAAAATCGGGTCTTATATCTCAAAAGATCGCTTCTACTCTGGCTAGTACAGGAACACCCGCTCAGTTTGTCCACCCGGGTGAAGCTATACATGGTGATCTCGGGATGATTACTAAAAGAGATATCGTACTGGCAGTATCCAATAGCGGTGAAACACACGAATTGATACAGCTTATGCCTGCCATTCGGCGATTGGGAGTTACGGTTATTGGTCTTGTAGGCAGACGGGAAAGCAGTGTCAGTGTCATGGTTGATGTGGTGATTGACACAAGTGTGGAGAAGGAAGCGTGTACACTTGATTTGGCTCCCACAGCCAGTACTACTGCTATGCTCGCCATGGGTGATGCGTTGGCTGTGGCACTCTTGGAAAAACGCGGTTTTCAACGGGAAGACTTTGCTTTGCTCCATCCAGGTGGAACGCTGGGAAGGCAACTGCTTCTCACAGTCARAGAGATTATGCACTCAGGCGATGATCTTCCAATTGTTGCTAGAGATGCTGATGTGAAAAGTGCATTGCTGACTATGAGTGAAAAACGACTTGGAGTAGCAATCGTACTTGATGACGATGGGAATTTAGCAGGTATTATCACTGATGGTGATATTCGTCGGGCACTTGAAAAAAGTGACCATATCTTTGATGAAACTGCTGAGTTTCTTATGGCTTCCAATCCGAAGTGGGTTTCTCAAGAYACCCTCGCTATTAACGGCTTAGAAATTATGGARAARTATTCTATTACCAGTTTATTCGTCTATGAAGACGAAGCCAATAACAGAAAACCTGCAGGAATTATCCACATCCATGACATTCTGAAAGCAGGTATAATGTGATCCGCCACCTGACATTATTAACATCTATGATATTTATATCAGGATGCAGCGAAAGTAATCAAAAAGAAACTTTGGTGAGCAGTTCTATCCCCGAYCAGGAAAGTTGGAATTCAACCATCATTATGACGAGAGAAGGAAAAAAACGTGCAGTCATTCGGTCTGGTCATCTGTCGAATTATAAGGGAAAAGCGAAAGAGGAAAAAAGAGAGTTTCAAAAACTTATCTCCACTCTGAAAAGAACTGATGCTCCACCAATTGAGAAAGAGAAAGCGATAGAGGGATTAATCGGGAAGTTTGGTGATTATGTTGGTGAAGTTGATTTGCGAAATGCTACAATACAAGAGCTAAACAAAATTCAAAAGACCGCTAATGCCAAGTTCAAGAAAGTTATTAATACATCTATCTTAGATAATAAAGTTGATGCTGATTTTTATTCTACTGAAGAGAGACACATGTCAAATCTAAAATCTGAGATGGCATATGTGTATGGAGATACAAATAAGGACTCTATGCTTGCTATCGGAAATGTGGTGGTTGTTTCGGACAGCGGAGTGACCCTTTTTACCSATTCTCTAATGTGGAACAGTATTGATTCTCTTATCACAACTAATGATACGGTTATGTTTATTACTGAGAACAATGATACTCTTAACGGCGTTGGCTTTCAGTCCAATGCTGATTTAACTCATTACAAGTTTTATAATGCATCAGGAATAACGGATAGAACTTATGAATAATCAGCAACCCAATAGTATGATGCTGAGAGTGTCAGACCTAAAGAAACGGTACGGAAAGAAGATTGTGGTAAATGGTGTCAACCTAGAGTTGAAAAAAGGTGAGATCGTTGGCTTACTTGGCCCTAACGGTGCCGGGAAGACCACAACTTTCTATATGATAACAGGCATGATCCAGCCAAACAAGGGGCGTATTTACCTAGGCGAGGAAGATATAACGGATCTTCCCATGTATAAGCGAGCACGGAAGGGAATCGGCTATCTGGCTCAAGAGCCATCAATCTTCAGCAAATTGACTGTYGAAGATAATCTCCGGTTAGTGCTTGAAATGACCARCCTCCCAAAAACTGTTCAGAAAGAAAAACTAGAAAAGATTCTTGAAGATTTGTCAATCACAGCTATCCGAAAATCGAAAGGGTATAATTTATCGGGAGGTGAACGGCGACGGGTAGAGATCAGTAGGGCGTTGGTAATAGATCCAGATTTTATTCTTCTGGATGAACCTTTTGCAGGAATCGATCCCATCGCTGTAGARGATATTCAAGGAATAATCCACTCTCTTAAGAAACGGGGCATCGGTGTACTTATTACWGATCATAATGTTCGTGAAACACTGTCAGTCACTGACAGGGCTTACCTCCTTTATGACGGTAGCATTTTGATGTCCGGGACAGCAGCTTCTCTTGCAGATGATCCTGAAGCAAGAAAACTGTACCTGGGAGAAAAATTCAAACTTAATTGAAATGTCAGAACTAAGACAAAYTCTCGAACAAAAACTCAAGCTCTYACCACAGCAGCTTTTACAGACAGCTCTTTTGCAGCTTAATTCGCTGGCATTAGAAGGACGAATCGAAGAGGAATTAGCTGAAAATCCATTGSWYKWDTBNNAHKSNWNWDYWCHDAWBHAMMTKWKNWNRRYSSGVWDNNNGRYRWKKMSKYWRARAYTKMCTKKSMKKACWNATKMATNNGMACYGRKYCKYRCAMMTCMMMKYWAGWCCACAGACCGGCAGGAAATGCCGCTGCCGGCTATTCTTGATCCCATTGATCTTCTCTTAGAACAGATTAGTCTACTTGAGATACCAGCGGAAGATAGATTGATTGCTGAGGAGATCGCTTGGAATGTAGATGAAAAGGGGTACTTGGCCACAGATGTTGAGATCATAGTAGATAGATTAGGTGTAACAGAAGAAGATGTTGAGCGTGTACTATTCTTAGTCCAGCATCTAACCCCACCGGGAATTGGTGCAAGGAATATAAAGGAATGTTTGACAGCTCAGCTGGATGTGATGGGCGGAGAAAGTATTTCTAAGCAAATTGTTATTAAGTACTTTGAAGATTTTGCTAACCGTCGTTTTGAAAAACTGAAGCAGCACCTCGGTTGTTCTCAAGAAGAGCTGAATGAAGCTATGGAGGTGATCGCTCATCTGAACCCTAAGCCAGGGGAAGGTTCGCCTACCTCAGCAGCTGATTATATACTACCGGACTTTTTCATAGAGGAAGTGGATGGCGAACTCGTTATCACACTAAATGATTCTAATCTGCCTGATCTCCAGATTTCACCAGTTTATCGAGATATGCTCATAAGTGAAAACGGTACCGACGCTCAAACTAAAAAGTTCTTACGTCGGAAGATGGAATCAGCTAAATGGTTTTTGCAGGCTGTGCAATCTCGACAGATAACAATGATGAAAGTGATGAAGACAATAATGGATATCCAGCCGGAATTCTTCAAAGGAGAGATTTCTGCTCTCAAGCCCATGATTCTAAAAGATGTTGCAGATAAAATTGAGATGGACATTTCTACTGTCAGCAGAGTTACACGAGGAAAATATGTTCAAACGCCATTTGGTATCTATGAACTAAAGCACTTTTTCACTGAAGGGTTGACCACCAGTAACGGCGAGGAAGTGTCTACGCGAATCGTAAAGGAGGAGCTGAAGAAAGTAGTGGAAGGTGAAGACAAAACTCAACCGTATTCTGATGATAAATTAGCAGAGATCATGGCGGGACAAGGTTATCCCATCGCCAGGCGAACAGTTGCGAAGTACCGGGAGCAGTTAACCATTCCCGTAGCGAGATTGCGAAGAAAATTGTAATTTCCATGATGTATTACACGAAAAGGAGATAGTTATGGCAAAGAAAATAATGGTAGGCGACAAGGAGATCACAATCCCCGAGTTGAAGATCGGGAAGATTACCCTGATCCTCATATTGATTGTGGTCTGGGTGGCGCTGACTTCCTTTTACACTATAGGACCGGATGAAGAAGGAGTCGTACGCCGGTTTGGCGAGTGGGTAAGAACGGAGGAGAGTGGGCTTCATTTCAAATATCCTTATCCCATTGAGAAAGTAGACAMASCAAWANTSASMGMSNTGAWKRAARTMKCYGYSSRKWCRRKKKCWGYYSMAGNNCAAMNGNATGSKCRCGGGGGATGAAAATATCATCTTGGTGGAAGTTCGTATCCAGTACAAGATCAAGGATGCGGCGGCGTATCTTTTCAATGTGCAGGATGTACAGGAGGTCATCAAAGACGCGACTGAATCAGCTCTCAGGCAGGTGGTAGGAAGTCATCCTATTGATGATCCGCTCACGGAAAAGAAAGCTGAAATCATGGCTGAAATCCAACTTGAGTTACAAGCAATGCTGGATAATTACAATTGCGGTATTGATATTCGACAGGTTCAGCTTCAGGATGTGAATCCACCTCGAGAGGTTGATCACGCCTTCAAGGATGTGCAGAGCGCCAAGGAGGAGAAGGAGCAGTTGATTAACGAAGCTAAAGGTTATCAAAATGACCTTATTCCCAAAGCGCGAGGTGAAAGACAACAGATAATACGTGGAGCAGAAGCGTACAGAGCAGAACGAATCAGTAAAGCAGAAGGTGATGCTTCTAAATTCCTCTCTGTTCTAAACGAGTACAAGAAAGCGAAAGATATTACTGAGATACGTCTATACTTAGAGACGATGGAGAAGATACTACCCGGAATCGAGAAGTACATTATTGATGATGAATCGGGAAGTCTGCTGAATATCCTGCCGCTGGACAAAATGAAATCATCACTAGGAGGAAGATAATGAAGAAAATTGCATTGATTGTAATTTCTGGTTTGGTTGTCTTGTTTTTCTGGTTCGCCCTCTATACGATTGATGAGACGGAACAGGCGATAATTTTGGAGTTCGGTAAGCCAATGGGAGAAACTATAAGTTCTCCTGGACTTCACTTTAAGCTGCCGTGGCAGTCAGTCATCAAGTTTGAGAATCGCATCTTGGAATATGATGTAGAGCCTCAGGCAATCATCACTAAGGATAAAAAGAAGCTGGAAGTGGATAACTATGCCCGATGGCGTATCGCTGATCCACTGCTGTTCTACCGTTCCGTTCGAACTCTTAACGGAGCCCTTAGCCGGATTGACCCAATTGTTTATTCGGAGCTTCGAGTAGAGCTTGGCAAACATGTACTGAGCGATATCGTGGATTCGAATAGGGTCAAAATTATGGAAACAGTGTCGAATGAGACCCAGATAAAGTTAGCAGAATATGGTATMGAWATCATCGATGTTCGAATCAAGCGTGCTGACCTCTCCAAGGAAAATGAACGTGCGGTGTTTGATCGTATGCGGGCAGAACGCCTGCGGATAGCTAAGCAGTACCGTTCGGAAGGTGAGGAGAAAGCGCTGGAGATCCGGGCAGAGACCGATAAGGAGAAGACCATTATTCTGGCCACTGCCTATAAGGAATCTCAGATACTCCGTGGTGAGGGCGATGCCAAAGCGGTGGAAATTTACGCCAAGGCATTCCAGTCTGATCCTAAGTTCTACGAGTTTATCCGGACTCTGGAAGCTTACGAAAAAGTGGTGGACAAAAAGTCTACACTCATTCTTTCCACAGATTCTGACCTATTCAAATTGCTGAAGGGTACTGGCAGATGAAGGTACGCTCCACCACAATCCTGGGCGTCCGGCTGAAAGGCAAGGTTGCCATGGGCGGTGACGGCCAGGTTACGATGGGCGATATGCAGCTCAAGCAAAAAGCTGTGAAGGTGCGGGAGTTCGATTCTTCCAAGACGAAAATCCTTGGGGGATTTGCCGGAGCAGCCGCTGATGCTTTTACCCTCTTCGAGAAGTTTGAGGAAAAGCTAGACGAGTATGGCGGACAGTTCCAGCGCGCCGTGGTGGAGTTGGCGAAGGAGTGGCGGACAGATAAGTATCTTCGTAACCTGGATGCTCTCCTGGCGCTCATGAGCCAAAAGCAGAGCTACATCGTTTCCGGTGATGGGAATGTGGTGGAGCCGGATGGCCCCACTGTGGGTATCGGTTCCGGTGCCGGTTACGCCCAGGCGGCGGCAGTGGCGCTGTTGAGTTGTAAGGTAAATTCACCGAAGGAAATTGTCCGGCGGTCGCTGAAGATCGCTTCCGATATTTGCATCTATACGAACGATAAACTGACGATCYTGGAACTGTAGCATGGATGATTTGACGCCGAGGCAAATCGTGGCCGAGCTGGACCGCTTCGTGATTGGTCAGGAGAAAGCCAAGAAGGCGGTGGGTATTGCTCTTCGCAATCGCTGGCGCCGACAGCARSTGGRWGRCGAKATGCGMSAMGAGRTSRYKCCCAAKAACATYMTCMTKATCGGCAGCACCGGTGTAGGGAAGACGGAGATTTCTCGCCGGCTGGCGAACCTCGCTAACGCCCCCTTTGTGAAAGTGGAAGCGTCCAAGTTTACTGAGGTGGGCTATGTAGGCAGAGATGTGGAATCCATTATCCGAGATTTGACTGATGTCTCTGTTTCCACTGTCCGCAAGGAGGCTGAAACAAGAGTGGAGGAAAAGGCGGCGGATCTTGCCAATGAGCGCATACTCGATCTGCTTTTTCCCACCAATGGTAGTGAATCACAGGAAGATCCGAAGGTCCAGGAGCGACATAGCAGAACGCGAGAGAAACTCCGCAAGAAACTCCTAACCGGCAGTTTCGAAGATCGTGTGGTAGAGATTGATGTGGCGGACGAATCGGTACCGTTCATGCAGGTTTTTGGTCCTGTGGGGATTGAGGAGATGGGAATGAATCTTCAGGACATCTTCGGAAGCTCTATTCCAAAAAAGATCAAGCGGCGGCGGACGACGGTCTCCGAAGCGCGGAAGGTTATCGCCATTGAGGAAGCCGGGAAGCTCATTGATCACGACGAAGTGATGCGGGAGGCGATGCGGCGGGTGGAAGAGTCCGGTATCGTATTCCTGGATGAGATAGACAAGATTGTGGGTAATGGTGGCGGTCACGGCCCGGACGTCTCCCGGGAAGGTGTGCAACGTGATATTCTTCCGGTGGTGGAAGGGTGCAGTGTGGTCACCAAGTACGGCGTCATCCGGACGGACCATATTTTATTCATCGCTGCTGGGGCCTTTCATGTGGTCAAGCCGTCGGACATGATCCCGGAAYTGCAGGGGCGGTTCCCCATCCGAGTGGAGATGGACAATTTGACGGAAGACGATTTTGTGAAAATCTTAACCTATCCGGATTATGCTCTCATCAAACAGTATTCAGCTCTGCTCGAGACCGAGGGGGTGACCCTGAAGTTTAATAAAGCTTCCATTCGTGAGATCGCCARCATCGCCACGGAAGTGAACGAAGCTACAGAAAACATCGGGGCTCGCCGGCTACACACCATCATGACCACACTGCTGGAAGATATCCTGTTTGAAACGTCAGGAGCTGAGAAGAAAACCATAACCGTGACAAAAGAAATGGTGAGGAATCGACTGACAGAGATAGTGAAGGATCAGGATTTGAGTCGTTATATCTTGTAAGTGTCACAAAAATGAAACGCGATTTTCTCCATATAACCGATTTTACCTCAGCCGAGATTGATGAAGTCTTGGAATTGACGGCACGGCTCAAAAAGGAGATGCGAGAGGGAAAACCTCATCCATTGTTGAAGGGTAAGACGCTGGCCATGATTTTTCAAAAGCCGTCGGCTCGAACAAGAGTCTCCTTTGAGACGGGGATGTACCAGTTGGGTGGACATGCACTATTTCTATCACCGGCAGATATCGGTATGGGAAAACGGGAGATTACGGCGGACATCGCCCGACTTTTCTCTCGCTACAACGATATTATCATGGCGCGAGTGTTTGATCATGAGCATATTTTGGATCTCGGCAAGTATGCCACGATTCCTGTAATCAACGGACTCACCGACTTCAACCATCCGTGCCAAGTGATGGCGGATATATTTACTGTGCTGGAGCATCGAAGTCATCTTRATGATTTGAAAGTGGTCTTTGTAGGAGACGGTAACAATGTGGCTCATTCGTGGTTCCATCTGGCTCAGCGAATTCCTATGGAACTGATCATCGCCTGTCCTGAGGGCTTCGAGCCGGATGAAAATGTTGTCCGGGAAACACAAGAAACAGGACTGAGTTCAGTCTCAGTCTCCCACGATCCCCATTCAGCTGCAGCAGAAGCGGATGTAATTTATACAGATGTCTGGGCCAGCATGGGTCAGGAAGAAGAGGCGGCTGAGCGGAGGAAGACTTTCGCACCTTTTCAAGTAAACGCCGAACTGATGACTTCTGCCGGAGACCAGGCCTGCTTTATGCACTGTCTGCCTGCCCACCGCGGGGATGAGGTGACCGATGAAGTTATTGACGGTCCGCGGTCCATAGTCTTTGACGAAGCGGAGAATCGGATGCATGTGCAAAAGGCGATTATGGCTTTTCTCATAGGAGCAGTGTAAACGAGGTTCTCTACTTTGGCAGGCAAAGTTGCTGCTGTTGTCTTTAGTACTCTACTTTTCATCTCTGGGTTAACTGCACAATCCTATAGCAAGAGCCAGTTCTTCAAGCGGGTTAATGAGACTGCTTCAGCTATAAAAAAAGTTACAAAAACGTATAAGAGTATTGAAAATGAAGTGAGACTTCAGTTCCCTGATGGTACACGGAAATCCCCCCTCTACCTTGCCATCCGTGATGATTTCTTGGAATACAGGAAAATCATGAAGCGGCTGAACGGATATAATATTTCAATAAACAAGAATAGTGATAAATACAGCGAACTCT
>NVVH01000007.1 GCA_002402135.1 Fidelibacterota bacterium
CAGAAATTGAAGAGGAGGCACCTTCAGAAGCAGAGACTGTTCCAGTGGTAGAGCCGGCGGAGGTTCCTGAAGTGGCGTCGACTGCGGTGCCGAAACCGGTCGTAGAAGAGGAACCAGGACCGCCCATTGTKGTACGGAAATTCCTCATCTGCAGGGGTGTGGATGAGAAAGCCCGGGAAGTGATCCGTCCGGCGGACAAATTCCCCGGAGATGTGGGTAAGCTTTTCTGCTTWACAGCTTTTAAATCAGTGGCGCTGCGGGATACCATATTTCACATATGGTACTATAACGATCAGGWGATCAACCGGGTCGCCATGGAGATTGAGCGCGGGAATTTYTATCGTATCTGGAGCTGGAAGACCATCCTTCCCCAATGGACAGGGGAGTGGTACGTGGCTGTGATTAACTCCGACGGTGAGGAGCTGGACCGCAAGGAGTTCCGGATTGTCCCAGTGCCGGGAGAGGAGCCGGCAGTGGCCGACACTTTGCCCGCTGAAGRTCAGTGAGCGTCCTCATCACMGGTTCCTCCGGCTACATCGGTACCGARCTGTGCCGCCGCTACGCCGCCGCTGATAATCCACCTGAGATCCTTGGYATAGACCTGGCGCCGCCMCGGGAAGAGTTCCCCAATCTCACGTTCTATCAGCTCGACTGYAACGGTGATCTGTCACCGGTATTCCAGCGCCACAGCGTAGATACCATCATTCACCTGGTCTATGTGCTGAATATGACACACAATTCAAAGCAGATGTATAAAATTAACGTGGGGAGCATGGAGAACATTCTAAAGTTTGCCGGGGAGCACRGTGTTAAACGGATTGTTGTCACCAGTTCTGCTACCGCCTACGGCGCTTATTCGGATAATCCATCCATTCTCACTGAAAATGATCCTCTCTGCGGCAACTACGATTTCCAGTACGCCTACAACAAGACCATCGTAGAAGARCGATTAAACTCGTTTGCTTCTGAGCATCCGGAAGTGGATATTGTCATCGCCCGGCCGGCTATCATCTCCGGCGCCCACATAGGCAATTTCATCTCCCGCTTTATTGATAAACCGCTGGTTCCGCTGGTAAAAAACAGTAAGACTGAGATGCAGTTCCTCCATGAGGAGGATGCCGCTGACGCTCTCTTCACACTCGCTTCCCAGGCGCCGGCRGGRRTTTACAACCTKGGMCCGCCTAACACCATCCATCCGGAGAAAGCCGTAAGAATGCTKGGCGGACGGCCCTTGGGCATCAGGCCCGGACTCCTGCGGTTCATGACYGSAAYGGCGTGGACTCTCCGGCTGAAATTCCTGGCGGAAGCGCCGTCGTCCATGGTCAACTTCATCCAGTACCCGTGGGTGGTGGACGGCAGTAAGATCGAGGAGGTCACCGATTTCCGCTACCGGTTCACTACCGAAGAAGCCATCCGCGATTTTGCAGAATACCAGAAGTAGAGTCTATGAGCGAAGAAAACATATACATACCCGAAGCAGAACCAGGGAAAGTTAATGCAGTTGGCTGAGCTTCATCCTGTCCTGACTCATTTCCCCATCGCCCTCCTTACCACTGCTTTTCTGTTCCAGATGGTTACTCTTTTGYGGCCGAAATGGATGGCTGCCACCGTTCCGCTGTGGGTCCTGGGACTTTCGGTTGCCATCACACTCTTCACCGTTCTGTCTGGTGAAGCTGCTTCTGATGTGGCCGTGGCCGGTGCAGGTGTTTCACAGGAAGTCGCTGATCTCATCGCCTGTCATGAGCAATTAGGCAACATTACCATCTGGGGATCCCTGATACTCTTTGGTGGATGGTTCTGGCTCCGGCTGAAATTTGGAGATTCCCGCCTCCTTGGAATCGTGGCATTAGTCTGGCTGCTTTTCCTGATGCTGGTTGTGATCTATTCAGGTAACCTGGGAGGTTCTCTTGTTTTCGATCACGGCATTGGCAGTTAAACCTCGCTKAAAAGGGGYRCTTGCGCAGTTGACCTCTCAGATGTAAAATAAAACATTATGATGRATAGGTCATGAGTTACTCACCGTTTTCCCGCCGCGAATTTCTAAAATCAACCGCTGCACTCAGTTTYATGTTTCTCCCAGGTGTGGGACKGGTAAAAGCCATGCCGTTTCATATCGAAGAYCCTGATGATTATACAGGACGGCTCTCCCACAACGAAAACCCCCTGGGCCCGTCACCTCTCGCCCAGAAAGCTCTTGCGAAAGAATCCATTCTGGCAAACCGTTATCCGGA
The DNA here is from genome assembly GCA_002402135.1 of Fidelibacterota bacterium. GTDB lineage: Bacteria > Fidelibacterota > Marinisomatia > Marinisomatales > UBA2128 > UBA2128. The sequence continues at coordinate 2,232 of NVVH01000007.1, forward strand.
YTCGTACAATTCTGCACTGGAAGCCGCTCTGGGGAATATGCACGAACTTCCTACCAATCACTTCTGCGCSGGTGCCGGAGCCACGGARATGATCCGGCTCCTGGCGGATGCTTTTCTGGGAGCAGGYGATGAAATCSTCACAGCCACGCCYACCTATACRCAGATGGCATGGGAAGGGACCACCAACGGGGCCGCCGCAGTGTACGTCCCAGTAGATAAGAACTATGTGATTGATTTACAGGGGATCCTAGACGCTGTTACGCCGAAGACGAAACTGATCTCACTGGTGAACCCTAACAACCCCCTGGGGAAAATCATCCATAAGGATGAAATGGCGTCTTTCCTTGCCAAGGTTCCGAAGGGTGTCGTGGTGGCGGTGGACGARGCGTACCATCACTACGTKCAGACAGAGGATTATGAGAGCTGCATCCACTATGTTGAGGAGGGCTTGCCGGTTATTGTCATCCGGACGCTCTCCAAGGCCTACGGTCTTGCCGGCGCCCGGACAGGCTACACAATTGCTTCGCCGGATCTTACACCTCAGATAGGTTCTAGCCAGCTCTGGTCGACTATCAGTCGGCCGTCACAGGCGGCTGCCATAGCAGCTCTGGATGATACATCACATGTGGAGGAAACCATCAATCTCAACATCCAGGCTAAAGAGATGCTCTATAGCGGCTTCACCGATATGAAGCTGGAATACATCCAGGCGGAAGCCAACTTTGTGATGGTGGATGTAGGTACGGATGCCTCGGCTGTACGGACGGCTCTCGGTGAATTGGGCTTCCAGATCCGGTCCGGTTGGGGTATGCCTAAACACTTGCGTGTCTCCACGGGGACTCTGGATGAGATGGCGGGATTCCTCGAGGCTCTGGCCTCGGTGCTGGAGATGGGTATTCCCGGCAGTTCTCCCATTGCCCATACTTTTGCTCTCCAGTCCATCTATCCCAATCCGTTCAACTCCCGCTGCACCGTTCGCTTCAATGTGATGGGCGACGAGAAGGTGACTCTGGTGATTTACGACCTGCTGGGCCGGAAAATCAGGACGCTGGTCCAAGATTTTCTCCCTGCTGGTGAGCAGACAGTGGTCTGGGATGGGAAAGACACTTTCGGGGTGCCGGCGGCATCGGGCGTTTACGCAGTTAATCTTCTCCARGGGGAATTCGCGGCCAGTAAGCGGATCCARCTKATAAAGTAGMGGACGAATCTTGCAGCGGCGTCAGTTCCTGAAATCTCTGCCGGCACTCGCGGCTGYCACAGCCGTTCCCTGGCGGTTTGCAATCCCCAGCGGGCAGGTCAMCATCGAAAACCTTGAGATCTGCGACATTCATCTTCACCTCCTGGCCCTAAGTGAATCTAACGGATGTTATGTCAAGCCAAAATTACGCCGCTCAATGGTTTACAACCTCGTAAACCTCTTCACCGACCTCTCTTCCAAGGGTACAGATGARGAGCAGGACAGTCGTTATGTGGAATATCTCACAGGACTTTTGGACACACCTTTCAAGCGCCACTATGCAGTTCTCCTCGCTATGGACGGAGTGTATGACAGCTCAGGTGAACTCGATCTGAACCAGACCCCCTTTTTGATTTCCAACGACTACCTTTTTAGCGTGTGTGRAGCAAATCCGAAGATGTATCCCGGAGCTTCYATCAATCCTTACCGGCGGGATGCCATGGATGAACTGGAACGGGTGGYTGAGCTGGGGGCGGTGCTAATCAAGTGGATTCCCAACAGCCAGGGGATAGATCCGGCAGATCAAAGGATTATCCCTTTCTACCGCAGGATGTCGGAGCTGGGACTGCCTCTCCTCATTCACGCCGCAGAAGAGCACGCTATTCCCGTGGTGGATCAGTCTTTCGGTGATCCCAAACGTTTCTACCGTCCTCTGGAAGAAGGGGTGAAAGTAATTGTGGCTCACTCTGCAGGGGACGGTGTCAGTCTCAAGCATCCCTTCTTCGACCGTTTCCTCAAAATGCTGGACTTGTACCCGAACCTGTACGGTGATATTTCTACACTCACAACAGCTCACATGTCCGGTTACCTAAAACATTTCTTAGAACATCCTCATCTATTTGAACGGCTCTATTACGGCAGTGATTTYCCCCTTCAGTTTTTTCCTGCTTCCAGCCCGTTTTACTTCCTTGGTGAGCTGTCCGTGAAGGAAGCCTGGGGCATTCAGAAGATTRAAAACAGCCTAGAGCAAAATGTGATTACACTTTACAAACTGGGGGTTCCTGCAGCCTGTCTTTCAAGGGGATTTGATCTCATCCCGAAAGAGTGACCGATGGATATTCTCCTTATCCCGGCTYTCCTTATAMTATTGATGGTATTTACCTGGCGACCGCTCAGGTCTGTTTTCAGGTTTATTGTGCTGGTGACTAGTGTCGTTCCCGGCAGGACCTTATCTATCGTTAATGCACTCACTCCTAAGGTGGCTGTTGAGGTGGCCAGCTATACCACTGGGAATGGTGACGAAGTGCCTATGAGGATTTGGCACCCACGTTCTTCCGGCCCGGCTCCCGCTATAATATTATATCAAGGTGCGTCACCTGCAGGAGAAAACCACGAGATACTCAATCGGCTTGCCCAAGGATTGGCGAAAGTAGGCTTTAAGGTTTTCATTCCACGYCTYCCTCGGCTGAAAGAGGTATTGATTCGAGAGGAGACAGTAGAGCGGATAATAGAGATCTTTSTTCAAGTACATAAGCGTCAAGATATCCTTTCTGATAGAATTACTACTATCGGCTTCAGCTTTGGTGGCTCTCTAATGGTTAAGGCTTGTCTCGATCCTCGCATGAATGGTTTGCCCGCCAAAGTCCTCTCGTACGGAAGTTATTTCGATCTGGAGAAGACATTGAAATTTGTGCTGACCGGTGAGTGCTCACATGGCGGCTGCAGCTATAGCTTCGATCCTCACGAGTGGGGGAGTATTGTCTTCTTCCATAACTATCTGGAGAATATTGATGGTGATTTCAACTCCAAAGCGATTCATAGTTACTTTCTTACCYTGGTAAAAGAAGATGAAAAAGCAGACGAGAACTATGCGGCACTCTCAGAAGAAGATAGGTCGTTCATTGATCTTATTACCAAAGATMGAGARAAAAGCCTAGAGACAGCACTAACTGTACTTTCCAAACTCAGATCCACAGTCGAATCACTCTCTCCACGCTATTTCACGGCGAATATCAACTTTCCTCTCTACCTCGTTCACGGTACCGAGGATAACATGATTCCGTTCACWGAAACRRTGGCGTTCAGTGAGRYWCTTGAGRAGCAGGGTGCKGAAGTMCATACCTTTATCAGCGGGCTCTATAGTCATGATGAGGCGGGTTCAGGAGAGCGTGGTTTTGTCGGTCGAATTGATGAACTCTGGCGGCTGGGACGTTTCATGAACAACTTCATTTTCCGTTAATGGTTGAAAATGGTAAAAATTCTCTCGTCGGTGCCCCGTCGGAAAAAGCTTGACTTTCTCGTCGAGAGCCACTAAACTCACCGACGAGAAGTATAGAACGCACTTTTCTTAACCTAACACAAGGAGATTAGCCATGGCTGAAAAAGTAAAAACAGTAGGTGTTAGCAAACAATCCGGATTTCTATATTACCTCGGCAAAGATGGTAATGTATGGCGTTCGAAAATGGCTCGTGCCGGCAAGGGCGGCGGGAATGCAGAAAAAGTAGCCAATGCAGGTGTTTCCAGACAGTCGGGATACCTCTACTTCATCGATAAGGATGGAGATGTCTCCCGTGCTAAGATGGCTCGAGGCCGCTAAATACCTCATCAATGGATTAACTTTAAAGCCCCCGACAGGGGGCTTTTTTGTTTCTAGCAAGATTTACTTCTCTCTCATAGGGAAATAGATTATAGATTTGCTGTGTTGTCCAAGTTAAATTGGCTGAGTCATAATTCAAAAAGAGGATAATAATGACAAAACTATTTCTATTCTGTGCAGGAGTAATATTACCGTCATTATTAACAGCACAAATAGATTACAACAGCCAGATTCAGTCTATCTTTAATTCACTTTGTATCAGTTGCCACGGGTCATCCGGTGGTCTCAGTCTAACTTCTTATGACAATCTCATGGCCGGAGGAAATCATGGTGATTTGGTGGTACCCTTTGATGCAGATAACAGCATTCTGGCTCAGAAAATACAGTCCAATCCTCCATTCGGCAGCCGTATGCCCAAAAACAATCAATCTTATTTTGATAATAATCCTGATGAACTACAGCTTATTATTGACTGGATCAATGAGGGGGCTTCAGAGTTTGTCGCTGTAATAGTCGRGGCCGAATTACCCGGTGAATTTGCCATTACGGCGTGCTATCCCAATCCGTTCAACCCTTCTACCACCATCCGKTTTTCGGTAGAAACGCATGGCTATGCGTCTCTACAAATATATGATACCGCCGGCAGGTTGGTGGAAACATTGGTGRATGATAGATTTGAGMGAGGMRAGTWCGARGTRRAATGGAAYGCMTCATTAMATCCCAGYGGRCTMTACTTTGYCCGRCTRCTCGCWSATGGWAKRTMTTYYACCGCCAARCTGCTCCTGCTTAAATGATAAATCGAAATCTTGGRTTYACAGCAAGCTTMATCCTCGTTTGTTTAACAGGYTGCACTGACATGGGTAATGAGCCAGAAGCCGACGACGTCACTTTCTCGGATGAGATMCAGACCATTTTCGATCATAACTGCACCAGTTGTCACGCGGGAGAAAATGCGGCAGCAGGTCTAGATCTTTCYGAAGGAGRGAGCTACGATAATCTCGTGAATACTTCYTCYACWTTTAATGGGCTRTTTCKGGTGYTGCCGGGTAACTCCGAGAGTTCTGTACTTTATCTGAAGGTAATTGGCGATCCTCAAACAGATGACCGGATGCCTTTGAGCGGTTCGTCACTCTCTGATGTCCAGATTTCAAATATCAAGACGTGGATCGATGAAGGCGCAGAGAACAATTAAAAGTATCTATTTTCTACTGCCAATAATGTTTTTAGCACTTCCCGACGCCGTATGGGCTATTCCACGGCTGGCAGTTCAGAATGGAGTTTCGTGCGTGAGCTGTCATGTAAATCCAACCGGTAGTGGTCTCCGGAATGAATACGGTTCATCCATAGTTTCACTGGATGAATTGTCCTGGAAGCCGCTATCAAAGCAACCGAAATTCACGGGAGCCCTCGCCGATCATCTTCGCATAGGTACTGACCTTCGGATGCAGACCTATATTCACAGTGAAGATGAAGACCAATGGGAGAGAGTATCATTTCCCATGCAGTTGGAGCTCTACGGACACTGGCAGATTACCCGCAGTTTCCAGGCTTATGCAGCCGTGGATGCTCTGCGAAGTAACACTGAGGGATGGATCAGCATGGAATTCAGCAGATTTAACGGTTTCCTCCGCGCCGGCAGAATGACGCCTCACTTTGGGTTGGCCCTTGACGACCATACTACCTTCGTCCGCGGAGGGAACATCAAGATGAAGAACGGACTGAATGCGGAAGGGATGATCTTTTCGCCCATGCGTTCCTCTGTTGCCACTCTGGAAGTGGGCATGAACGCGGGAGATTTTTTTCTAACTGCCAGTGTCTCTGACGGCTACGTTGCGGGAGAWGCGGGAAGTAAAACTTTCACCGGACGTGTGGAGTATTCCGGGATGTTTCTAGAGAATTCCGTGCTGGCGGGCGGTTCTGCAATGCAGGAAGACGACCTCTTTCTTGTGGGTATCTTTGGCGGTGCTGCCAGGGGTCCGTTCACTTGGATGGGAGAGGTGGATTTAGCGGGCAATTGGGTGGGAGATGGTACTTCTCTGGCGTCGTTCAGTGAATTAAGTTACAGTTTAGTCCAAGGTGTTACTTTAACTGCCAGATACGATTTTTTCGATGAAGATATTGGATACTTGGGGAATGCACTCAGTAGAACTGCCGCCGGCATTGAATTYKYYSSCMTTNMMKTWTKTSSMMTTCCGWANTSTGGNNTTCSKRWGWCTNNWWMGTNGYGASTNAAARTNGMRMGTSAAAATNMMMGWSWWAWTNYYWSARYTANYRTYTCWRSTANYRWAWSKGGKANNSAAAKGAGGNNWWAWSAGKTNTAAKMGTTTTWATAGTACTTCTTTTTTCAGGGRTWGTTMAAGGGCAAGATCTGAAAAATGTMCAGGTACTACCGTACAAAAATACCCGCGAAATWGTRCCTTATATGAAAGGAATGGCGAAGGATCTGGGAGTAAAGTGCAGTTATTGTCATAATATGAAAAACAAATCACTGGATGAGATTCAGCACAAATTTATCGCCCGGGACATGATGAGTATGGTTAAACAAATCAATGAAGATTTTATGACTCCAATGAAGGTGGATGCCATCACTTGCTGGACTTGCCATCGCGGATCTACAGCGCCTCCGCATAGCATAGATGATAAGCCGAAACCACACGAGCATTAGCTTTATCTAAATACTTTATGGATACTAAATCAGTTATTTCTTTTGCTGAGGAACACAGCCAGAGATTTATTGAAGATCTGATAGAGTTTGTTAAGATCCCCAGCATTTCCAGCAGCTCAGAGCATACGGATGAGGTACGCCGCTGCGCGGAATTTCTACGGAATCAGATGCTTCAGTCCGGTCTTCAGCGGGCAGAGATTTTTGAGACAGCAGGTCACCCTGCAGTTTATGGCGAATGGCTCGGAGCCGAGGGAAAGCCTACTGTACTGATCTACGGACATTACGATGTGCAGCCCGTCGATCCGCTGGAATTGTGGGAGACACCTCCGTTCGAGCCATCCATCCGTGACGGACGGATGTACGGCCGCGGAACAGTTGATGATAAGGGACAGATATACGTTCACCTGAAAGCAATCGAATGCTGGCTGAGTAAGCATGGACGGCTGCCGTTGAATGTAAAGTTCATAGCCGAAGGGGAAGAGGAAATAGGAAGTGAAAATCTTGGTGACTTTCTTGACAATAACCAGGAACTGCTAAAAGCAGATACTGCTGTAATCTCTGATACGCCCATGTTCAAAAAGGGAATGCCTTCTATCTGCTATGGTCTTCGAGGGTTGGCGTACTYTCAACTGAATCTCCGCGGATCGAAGCAGGACCTTCACTCCGGGTCGTTTGGTGGAGCMGTMAARAATCCCATTCATGCTTTGACTGAAATAATTGCCCAGCTCAAGGATGAAAACGGTCACATTTCCATTCCCGGTTTCTATGATGATGTGCTCCCTATCAGCGATGAAGAGCGTGAAGATCTCTCAGCCCTGCCGTTTGATGAGGAGTCGTATCGCCAGGATGTAGGCGCTCCGGCTCTCTTTGGCGAAGAAGGKTATTCAGTTCTGGAAAATCTATGGGCTCGGCCCACGCTGGATGTCTGCGGAATCTGGGGTGGATTTCAGGGTGAAGGTGCGAAAACGATCATTCCGGCAGAGGCTCATGCTAAAGTGAGTATGCGGTTGGTACCTAATCAGAATCCTGAACGTGTGGGTGATATCTTCGAAGCATTCATAAAAGAAATAGCTCCTTCTGAAGTAGAAGTTTCGGTGGAAAGGTTACACGGCGGTGACGGCTTTGTTGCGGATGTGTCCCATCCCGCTTTTAATGCGGCAAAGAGGGCTCTCCAAAAGGGATTCGGCAAGGAGGCGGTGTTCATTCGAGAAGGAGGTTCAATTCCATTCGTCCAGACCATGGTTGACGCACTTAAAATTCCGTGCCTCTTGATTGGTTTTGGACTGCCGGATGAAAATGCCCATGCACCAAATGAATGGCTCGACCTTGAGAATTATCAATTGGGGATTATCAGCTCTATCTATCTCTATGATGAATTGGCCAATGACTAAACTTTATCTCGTCTTTCTGTTTGCTTGGCTGTCAACTATCTTGTTYCCGTTRACTGTTCAAGCCGYCCAGCAGGATCCTCCYCTGRTTTCAGAAATTKCAGTGGATGGGCATAAAGTAACTAAAGAATATATTCTCCGCAGAGAGATTCAACACCCGGTTAACGCACCTTACGATTCAGTCTTGGCCGAGGAAGACAGGAACAGAATTGACAACCTCGGAATTTTCTCTACAGTTGAGGTTCTGCTCTTGCCTGGAGATAACGGAGCTCAGATATTATCCTACAAAGTGRTAGAATCGTGGCGAATCTTCCCCGCTCCCATTATTATGTATGAAGAAGAGACCGGTTGGTCTTTCGGCGGGTTGCTGTTTTTGAAAAATTTTAGAGGCAGGGATGAAGATCTGTCCGTATTTGCAACTTTTGGGCGCAGGGAAGTTGGTGGATTCGGATTTAATGATCCGTGGATTATGGGTGATCATGTTTCAATCCGTGGACATTTGTATTACAACCTCTCTGAGCACCTTTTTCTCCCTCACGAATATCGAGAACTTGATCTGGAGACAACCATTGGCCGGTACTTCGGATATCAGTGGAAAGTCTGGGGAACGGTAAGTGTTGAGAAAAGGTGGATTGATTTCTTTTCGGAAGAAGARCAAGATGTTGAACATCAGTATTTTCAGACSAAATTTCAGTTGATTTACGAYACGCGGAATATCTATCAGGATCCTTCAGAAGGAATTTATATTGACACTCAACTTCGCCCGGAATTTGGACTTAATGATGATTCGCCAAATATTACTGAATTGTATTTTACTGCCAGAGCTTACAAATTGCTGATTCCAGGAAAAAAGAAATGGGTGGCAGGTTTATCCTTGTCTTTCCGCAAATATTTTGGTGAGAGCATCCCTTACAAAACTGTTTCTGTGGGGGGCGCAGAGTCCGTCCGCGGGTGGGAAGTACTCGATTCGACTCTCTATGCGGTAGAATCGTTCCGCTCGGGATTGAACAGTTATTTTTTCTCAGCAGAGCTGCGCCAGACTTTGATCCCTAAGCGACTGACACGCTTTGGCACTGAGTTCGGCTTGATTCTGGCTGAGTTCTTTGATCTTGGTGCTGCAGACGATAACTTTTCACATATGTTTAGTGAAGATCCTATAATAGGCACCGGAATCGGATTGCGTTTCTATGTACCCGGGAATATGCTCTTTAGAGTAGATTACAGCATCGGTTATCATGACAATGAGTGGCGTATTCCAAAATGGCACATTTCAGTTGGACATAAATTTTAAAAAGTGACAGCAAAGGAGAAGGACGATGTCCGTGCAGGAACAGCTTAACGATCTCGTCAATCGATTCTACGACGATTATTACAGTTATAATCCTACGGAAGGACGTAGTGCYGGATTCCATCACTATCTTGGCAAGATACCGGATTTTTCATATGAAAACATTATGGGATTTATTAAGCGGCTGCACTTTTATGAAATAGAAGCTGAGAGATTAGGAAGGGAAAATTTCAGTCGCCAGGATTTAGCAGATCTGGCTCAATTAACTCAATCTATAAAGTATGAACGTTTCGGGCTCCTTCAGTTGAGATGGTGGGCCGAAGATCCCATGGCTTACGAATTTCATCTTGATGTCAGCTCTTATTTGAAACGGAATTACGATACACTAACTGTACGGGCCAAACATACAGCTGATCATTTAAAAGCGATTCCTCATTTTCTTGATCAGCAGAAGTTTAACCTGCAATCTCCGCTTCCCAGGATTAATCTCCTGACAACCATCGAGACTTACAAGGGTTACAGAAATTTCTATCATGAAGAGGTTCCACAATTCTTTTCGGACTTGGAAGATGGAAGTCTACTGATGGACTTGGAGCATTCAGCAATCCGAGCMACTAAAGCTCTGGATTTTTTCATTAACTACATGGAAGAGATTCTTCTGCCGGAAGCCACGGATACCTTTGCCATAGGTCGCTTTAATTTTATTGATATGCTTCGTCACGGTGAAAGAGTGGAGATTGAACTGGGTAAACTTTTAAAAGTTGGTGAAGAGGATCTATCGCGGAACAGTACAATGTTCGAGGAGCTTGCACATGAATTCATGCCCGGAAAAAGTACGCAAGAAGTAATGGCGGAGATTGCGAARGATCATCCTAAAGCTGAATCTCTGATCTCAGACACTGAAGAGATGCTGGAGGCGATTCGAGATTTTATTATAGAAAAAGACCTCGTCACTATTCCCTCTGAAGTTCGCATCAACGTTGAAGAAACTCCCACTTTTTATCGTTGGGCTTTTGCCATGTGTGATACTCCGGGGCCCTATGAAAAGTCAGCGACGGAATCTTTTTATTATGTTACCAATGTTCTGGATGAATGGCCGGATAAAAAGAAGGAAGAGTGGCTAACCAAGTTTGATTACGCAACACTTGACGGTATTTCAGTACATGAAGCATACCCCGGACATTATGTTCATTATCTCCATACGCTATCTGCCCCTTCAAAGGTATCCAAACTGGCGGGAGCTTACTCTTTTTGGGAAGGTTGGGCTCACTATTCCGAAGAGATGATGCTGGATGAAGGGTGGCATGAAGGCGATTCTCGCTATCGTCTGGCACAGCTCTCTGAGGCGCTGCTCCGGGACTGTCGTTTTATCTGCTCCGTCAAGATGCATACTCAGAATATGACAGTAGATGAGGCTAAGGAATTTCTAATGGAAAATGCATTGATGGCAGAGACTCCGGCCCAAAAGGAAGCGGAGCGCGGAACATTCGATCCAGGATATTTAAACTATACTCTGGGGAAGCTGATGATCCTCAAGCTGAGGGAGGATTGGAAAGTACAAGAGGGAGATACGTTTTCACTCAAGCGGTTCCATGATACGATTCTCTCTTTCGGTGCTCCCCCTATACCGCTTGTTCGGAAGCTTATGCTTACTACCGATGATGGGAAGATTCTCTAAGGTTTACGCTTCATAGATTTAAACAGCACCGCCTTCTCAAACTTGTTTTCTATCCCCTTTCGCAATCTGCCTATGTTGCTTCGGTGAGTGAATATGATGAAGAGAAAAATGAGAATAGTGAAGATTTTCAGGGAGGGTCCTGAAGGTTCAAAACCTAATTCAGGAAGAATCCAAACGCCTAGCGTCAAGGCAGCAGTGGCAGTCATAGAGCTTACAGACACATATCCCCAGGTTATGAGCGTGAAGACGAAAACCGTTAGACATATTGGGATAACAGTTGGATAAAGGGCAATAATTACTCCTAATAGTGTCGCGACTCCTTTGCCTCCGCGGAAGCCGGCGAAGAGAGTGAAAGTGTGGCCAAGAACTGCTGAAGAGCCAGCCAGAATGCCTGTAAGATGTATGTCGGTGACTAAAAGATCGGTAAAGTAGAGAGGGATCAGGGCCGCTGCAAGCCACCCCTTGAAAATATCTGCTATGGCAACTACCAAAGCAGGACCGATTCCCAGAACACGATACACATTTGTTAATCCAGCGTTACCACTGCCGTGTTTCCTTATATCTATTCGGCTGTGAATTTTACCTAAAGTGAGACTGGTGGGAATTGATCCTAAAAGATATCCGAGTATAATTACGGAGAAAATTTGGAGCATTATGAAATAGTCGGGAACTTAATAGAAAAGGGATAAGTAAACTGTTTTGAAGAAGCCGGCTTGGGGSCCACTTRTCTYACCCTCCTAAAAAYCCCACTTAAACCCCCGAGTCGGTTTTATTATTTCCTGTAGATCTAATCTGGTTTTTCTCCGGAGCAATCATTCCCCCAGAAATGATCGTTTTCATCCCTTCTTCAACTGACATCTGAGCATCAATCGAATCGGATTCAGGTATGATGAGCATGAAGCCCGACGTGGGGTTGGGTGTGGTGGGAAGGAAAACATGAATGTAATTAATTCCATCCTGATCTATCGATTTTCCCGTGACAAAGGCTAGGCTCCACATTTCTTTTCGGGGATATTCGATCAGCACTGTCCTTTTGAAAGCTCTGTTTCCAGTGCCTCCCAATGTCTGAGTGATCTGTTTGATTGTTCCATAAATAGATTTAGCAATTGGAATTCGCTGAAGCAGAGATTCACCCCACTGAATGAGTTTCYTCCCTAGGAAATTTGTAACCAAAATACCTAGAAAGAAGATAGCAGTAAAAGAGACGATAAGTCCCAGTCCCGGTATGTGGGTGCCTAGAACTCTATCCACAAGAGGAGCAGCCATACCATCAAAGAAATTGAATAGGAATTGTAATACCCAGATAGTTGCGGCTGCCGGTGCCAGTGTAATCATTCCGGTTAGAATCTTTCCGCGTACTGTTTTCATATAACCGCTCATCTCAATGTGGAGAAATTACATTCTAAACTGTTAGCGTACAATTATAAGGATTTTAGATTTTGATCGAATATTGATAATTGTGCACAGCATCCCGTGGAAAAATAGACAATCGTAAATCGTTAATTCGTTAGTCAATCCCAAGGTATACCTTCCAGCCTTAATAAGTTCTTCTTCATATCCAATCCTCCTCCGTATCCGCCAACTGTTCCATCRTGAGCGATGACTCTGTGGCAGGGGATGATAATTGGAATGGGATTATGAGCGTTGGCACCGCCTACGGCTCTCACAGCTTTGGGATTTCCGATTCGTTCGGCTATCTCTTTGTACGAAGCTGTTTCTCCATACCGAATGCAATACACTTCATTAAGAACCCGTTCTCTAAACGGTGTAGAATGAAGATCGATAGGGACAGTAAACTTTTTGAGCCACCCGTCAAAATAGGCGGTGAGTTCATCGCATGCCAGTCGGAGGAGACGGGTATCTTCAATCATTTTCAACTCGGTAGAAAATAGATCATCTGACTCTCCAGGCAGTATAATCCTGCGAACTCCTTTTTCTGAATTAACTATCTTCAGGAAACCGATAGGTGTTTCCAGTGTTGCGTGAAAAAGCATTTCAGAGTGTTGTTTCTACTACTGCCGGTCGACTTTGTCTGTAATTAACGAATAATACTCCAGTGAGGATAAGAACTGCACCGACGAGCATCCTAGGTGTGAATTGTTCACCCAAAAGCTGCCACCCTATTATGACGGCAATAATAGGCGGAATGAGAGCTATGGTGGATATTTGTGTAACCTTAAGGTGTTTGTAGAGCCAAAAGTAAACAGTCCAGACAACCGCTGTCCCGGGAATGGCGAGATATAAGAGAGCTGCRGTGTTGCGCAAACCCCACTCGACGCTCAGAGGATCCTCAATAAGAAAGGAAACCGGTAGCAATACAGATACTGCGATGGTCTGAGATACAACATTCAGATGGAAGTGAGGGATTTCTTTCTGGTGTTTCTTGAAGAGCACGTTTGGCCATGCCGCCACCATCNMCSGMTRCYGWGNYWKCCAYYRMANCSTKCASKKCRWMMCSMYCRRRKRMYRCAKWSYRMYGYMSRWRMMKSMYSSCTGTCCCTATAAGTCCAAGTACAACTCCGATACTTTTCCGAGCTGAAATTCGATCATTACTAAGCATGAAATGAGCAAAGAGGACTACAACAATGGGAAAGGTTGACCAGATGACTGCAGAGAGACCCGAATGAATAAATTGTGTTCCCCAATAGGTGAGTGAATAGGAGCATCCGAAGTTAATGATTCCGAATGCGAGATATACTTTTACGGCATATTTTGTCMGGRCAAGCCGCTCTTTACGGAAAAGAAATATGACCCAGAGAATCGAAGCAGATATGGCAAACCGTAAACCAACTGCGAGGATTGGCGGCGTATCTTCCAACCCTATCTTCATGGCGTACCAGGTAGTTCCCCAGATACAACTCACGAGAATGAACGCCAGCAAAATTGTTGGTTTCATTTATGAGTCCACTCGGAAAGGGGTTAAAACCCCTCGTTTGTTGGTTTGCGGGTTAATCCCCGAGCTAAAGGTTGGGGGGAAAGATTGGAATAAAAGAGGGCTTTAGCCCAAAATGTTCTTTTCGGAGTAGACTCATTTATTATAAGTGGGGAAATATACTGGAAGAGGAAAGTCAGCGCCTTATCGGCTTTTACTCTCGCCAAACCGATTGTGCAACGCCACAACTATAGGACTCGCCACGAACATGGAAGAGTAGGTTCCAATCAGTATGCCCACCATCATGGCGAAAGCGAAATAGCGGATAACTTCACCTCCCGTCAGCCATAGGATAAAGACTACCATGAAAGTAGTCAGAGAGGTGATGATCGTTCTTGAGAGTGACTCATTAATGCTCTTGTTGATGATGGCCTCATACTTTTCCTGTTTCAGGCGTTTGAGGTTTTCCCGTACCCGGTCGAACACCACAATAGTATCATTAAGTGAATATCCTACAATAGTTAAGAATGCAGCCACAATTACCAGGGAAATCTCATAGTCCATGATAGAAAAGATACCCAGAGTGATTAGAACATCATGGACCAAGGCGGCGATTGCACCAATAGCAAACTTGAACTGAAACCGAATGGAGACATAAAAGAGAATCATTAAGATAGATGATAGAATGGCGAGTATTGCTTTCCCTCGCAGTTCTGACCCAATCTTGGGTCCGATAGTGTCTGAGGACAGTTTAAATTCAATTATATCATCAGGGACATTATCTCGGAATTCAGTGTAAAGTTTGCTGATGACCGCTTCGTCAGCATCCTCTACAGATTCAGGGAGTTTGGGGAGCCGGACACTCACCAAATCGCTCCCTTTCTCGTCCCTTTCAAGTTTGATTTCAGATTTGCTGAAGTCGAAGGGTTCGCCATCTATATCCACATTGGCAAGGGCATCACGTACAGAGCTGATTTCCACAGACTTATCGAACTTGACCATTACTTTGGTACCTCCCGTGAAGTCAATCCCCAGTTTGGGACCGTCTTGGAGGAACAGAGAAATCAAACCCGCCAGAAGGAGTGCACCGGAAATGATGAAACCGAAGCGGCGTGCTCCGAGAAAATCAATCTTTGTCTCTGATAGAAATCTCATATACTTAAAGTTTTTAATTGCTTGCGGGATGTGATTATGTTAAAGATAGTCCGGGTGAAGAAAATAGCCGTGAACATGCTTATTGCGATACCGGCGAAAAGTACRACAGCAAATCCCTTGATGGGTCCTGTACCAAACTGCCATAAAATGAGTGCCACGAGAAGCGTTGTCACATTGGCATCAATRATTGTTGTAAGTGCTCGAGTGTAACCGCTGTCAATGGCTGCTCTGACCGTCTTCCCTTTTCTCATTTCTTCTCGGATTCTCTCGAAAATGATGACATTGGCRTCCACGGACATGCCCACTGTCAGGATAAGACCGGCAATACCCGGAAGGGTGAGAGTAGCATCAAGCATTGCCAGTACCGCCAACACCAGTACAAGATTCCAAATGAGTGCAATATCAGCGATTAAGCCGGCGAATTTATAGTAGATGAGCATGAATACCAGTACAAGCACCAGACCGACAAGGATTGCCTTTGTCCCTTTGTCAACTGAATCCTGCCCAAGAGCAGGTCCTACTTCGTGACCATATACTTTTTTGATGGGAGCCGGGAGTTTACCTGCCCTGAGAACAATGGCGATATCCTTGGCTTCTTCCATGTCATCCAGCCCTTCCACCTGGGTACGGCCGTCAGTAATCTTCGAACGGATGAAAGGAGCCATGTGAACCTTATTATCCAGAACTATAGCTACCCTGTCACCCACCCGGCTGGTGATGACTGACCATGTCTTGGTACCCTCAGAATTCATACCTAATCTGACGATAGGCTGACCATTGTAAATATCGGCCACAGCCTCCTCTACCACTTGCCCGGTTAGCTGGGGRTTGTTGGGATCAGCATCGAGATAGTAGAGTATGTACACCTCTTCCTGTCCAGCTTCAGATTGTCGAGCATCACTGCTCCAGACAAATCGTCCGTAATCTTTTTGGATAATCTTTTTTACATCTTCTAGCTCGAGAATATTTTTTACACGAAACCGGTTAGATTGAGAAACCCCCATATCACCTGAAGGAGTGGGAATCAGTAAAGATGTGAAGTTATTAATGCTTATTGCTTCAGTTTCCAGAAATGCATCATCTACTATTTTTAACTGCGAACTGCCTGTGTCAGCCTCAACACTGTCAAACTCAGCAAGAGTGGTATCACCGTCGAATTGGATAGCATCAATTTTGCTGATAATATTCTGTGTGGAGGGACCATCTTTTAAAAATACAAATTCCAGCAATGCAGTACGTTCCAGAAGCGCTTCAGCTCGATCAGTGTCAGTCACACCGGCTAACTCTACGATTATTCGATGGCTCCCCTGCTTCTGAATGGTGGGTTCGGAAACACCGAACTCATCCACACGATTTTGCAATATCTCGAGTACTTGATTGATAGCGTCATCTGCCGCACTGTTTAGACCGGTCTCWATTTCTATGTTGTTAGAGCCGAGTCCTTYGAAGTGGCGTCTGAGTTGGATRTTATTTTCTGTAGCAGACWGGACAAACCGGCTRATAAAGGTTWCTTGATCATCACTTTTTTTTGCATCAGCTAAAATTGCTGCAAAGAGAGAATCAGCTTGAGGTTTTACAGAAACTGCCAGGTTTTCTACTAAAGTAGGGATATCCACTTCAAGAAGGAAAGAGGCTCCGCCCTGGAGGTCGAGTCCCAGTTTAATGGCCTCTTTTTTGAGTGCCTCAATTTCTGCTTCATCGTCCGGAGGGAAAAACTGGAGTTCTATTGTAGGCCAAAGTGCCCAGACAGCTAGGAGGAATATCACAAGGATGATAAAAATGCGCGGTTTGTTATTTTGAGTTATCATTATTTGGTTTGCACGTCAAAAGATATTTCTYTTGATKAAGCGGTGGCGAATTTACCGTAGTGCCTTGAGGGAGGCAATCACTTTTTGGTAAGGTTTCAGTCGTTTTCTACCAACKTCAGAAGCTGCCTAATCCACTCGACAATCTGTTTCTCATTCAATTCATTTAAATTGCGATATTTCACATGCCTCATTTTGGCGCCGGTTCCTTCGATTAGTCCGTCAGGATCATCAAGATCGGGACCGTGAAGAAAAAAGCCCAGCTTCACGTGATCTTTATTTGCCGAGACATAAAAAAGGTTCTCATCTGTATAATAAACAGGATTTCCCCACTTGATGGCTTCGTTCAAATGGGGAAAGTTATCAAGTATGGTCTTGCGCAATTGTTGTGTTATCTCCTTATAAAGTTTTGGGACTTTGGACACATAGTTCTCGGTGTCCTTTGCGCTGATTCTCTGGCAACTCAATTTTAAATAACTCCGTATTTCTTGCCAATCTCCTCAAATGCCTCGATTGCCAAATCTAAATGCTCCTTCGTATGCGCCGCACTGATCTGTACCCGGATTCTTGCTTCTCCCTTCGGCACCACGGGGAAGGAAAAACCGATTACGTAGATTCCCTTCTCCAACATATTGGCTGCCATGTCCTGAGCAAGCTGAGCATCTCTTAGCATGATGGGAACGATGGGATGAATTCCCGGGCGGATATCAAAGCCGGCTTCTGTCATTTTCTCCCGGAAATAGATTGTATTTTCCTCCAGTCGGTCACGCAGCTCAGTCTTTTCTGATAACATAACAATACAGGCGATTCCCGCAGCGACAATTGCCGGCGCCAATGTATTGCTAAAGAGATACGGACGGGAGCGCTGTCTCAAGATATCCACAATTTCCTGCCGGCCGGAAGTGAATCCTCCGCTTGCTCCGCCCAGCGCTTTCCCTAAAGTTGAGGTGATGATATCCACTCTGCCCATGACGCCGCAATGGTCTATGGAGCCCCGGCCAGAAGGACCGAAGAATCCGCTGGCGTGGGAATCGTCCACCATGACGAGGGCGTCATACTCCTCCGCYAGATCGCAGATTTCTYCCAGCTTRGCCACATCACCGTCCATGGAAAACACGCCRTCGGTGGCGATGAGGCGGATATTGTGCGATTGGGCCTGCTTCAGGATGTCCTCTAGTGCGGACATATCAGCGTGAGGATAACGAAAGCGCTCAGCTTTGCAGAGGCGAATCCCGTCAATGATGGAGGCGTGATTAAGTTGATCAGAAATGACGGCGTCTTCCGGTCCCAGCACTGTTTCGAATAGACCGCCATTGGCATCATAGCAGGAAGTGTAAAGGATGGTATCGTCCGTCTGCAGGAATTGAGCGATCTTCTGCTCCAGCTCTTTATGGATAGTCTGAGTACCGCAGATAAAGCGGACGGAGCTGAGACCGAATCCCCACATTTCCAGTCCCTCCTGAGCTGCGGTGATGAGTTCGGGATTGTTGGATAACCCAAGGTAATTGTTGGCACAAAAGTTGAGTACGGTCTTTTCGCTTACCGTAATTTCCGTACCTTGCGGCGATTGAATCACGCGTTCATCCTTGAACAGTCCGGCCTCACGGATGCTCTGCAGTTCTTCCGTCAGTCTCGGTTTGATTGTGTCCATCATTACTCCATTATTATGTACTGTACCGTTTCTTAATCTCAGGAATCAAATAGTTTTCAAATGCACTGTCAAAATCATGTTCCGGCTCCCAGTCCCAATCGTTTCGAGCTTTGCTATCATCCACTTGTGCGGGCCAGCTGTCCACGATTGACTGRCGCTTTTTATTGATGATGAAGTCTATTTTTGCTTCAGGGAAATAGGTCAGCGTCTTTTCCCGGAATTCGGCAGCTGACGGGCTAAAAGATGTCACGTTGTAAACTGAACGGGAGAGAGAATCTTCCTTAGCTTCCATTAGCTGCAAAATGGCTTTGATAGCATCTCCCATAGTCATAAAAGGGAGAGCTGAATCTTCCCGGACGAAGCATTGGTACGGTATATTTTGTGCTGCACTATGAATCATCTCCGGTGCATAGTCGCTGGTTCCACCAGCAGGTAGTGTATGAATGCTTATCAACCCTGGCAGTCGAATTGACCTGAAATCTACCCGACCTCGTGAAGATTCAGCAGAGAGACGTTTGTAAAAGCGCGAGAAGTAAATGCCCAGATTTTCGCAATACAGYTTGTTACAGCCGTAGATSGTTTCGGGATGGCGATAATCGTCTTCGCTTACGGGTCCGGCAGAGTTTTTTGTGTCAATGYCAGTCATCCCATATACTGCAATGGAGCTTGGGAAGAAAAACTTAACCGGCCGGCCTTGGCTTAGGGATTGCTCCATAGCAAGATGGAGTAAATTAATGGTTCCTCCTACGTTGACATCGTGGGCTGTCATGGGAGAAAATTCTGCCCGGGTACTCAGGATCGCTGCCAGATGGTAAATGGCTGATACTTCGAACTCAGCATTGATTCGCGCAAGCAGATTTCGTTCGAGAATATTGCCTTGAATGGACTCTTGTACAAAGGGTCGAATGCTTTCGTCCAAAACATCCAAGTCGAGTCCAACCCTGTCCTCTCCGGCTTTCTTGGAAAGTGAACGAATAAGACCATGACCGATTTCACCATTGGCGCCGGTAATAAGTATTATGGGTTTTCTCACGTTATAAAAAGGTTGCAGCGATTAGCGGTTATTAAGTCATTTCTTCGGAAAGATCATTCATCAATTTGTCACGAATGATTGCACTATTACTGTACCAAAGTACTACAGGTGGATTCAATTTAGTTTCCTGAGTTATCACCTGCAAGCCATTTCCGCTGATTTCTCGACGAGAAACAACTATACTTTCGTCGGGAATATCCTTGTATCTCCCTAACTCCGCCATTAAATTTGAGCCGCTGAAATTCTACAAAAAGTACCACGCGAACGTGTATCAAAGATCTGACAGTGTGAGGTAAATTAGAAGGTAGATATGGGAAGAGTTATCGCATTTGCGAATCAGAAGGGRGGTGTCGGAAAGACGACCTCTGCTGTAAATTTGGCAGTGGGTATGGCAGTTTCAGAGAAAAAGACTCTACTAATAGATTTGGATCCTCAAGCAAATGCAACCACCGGCCTTTCTTATTTGTTAAAGAATGGCTCGACTACTATTTATGATGTACTCATTAACAACAGTCCCATAGAAGAAGCCATAACCGAAACCAATCTGGATCACCTTTATATAGTAACAAGTACTAATGATTTGGTGGGAGCAGAGATAGAGTTAGTAGGAATGATGGCTCGGGAATATCGTTTACGAGATGCATTGAAGTCGGTGATGAGAAAATTCCACTACATTTTGGTAGATTGTCCACCCTCTCTTGGTCTTCTGACATTAAATGGTTTGGCAGCAGCAAAATCTATCCTCATTCCTATGCAGTGTGAGTATCTTGCATTGGAAGGTCTCAACCAACTTCTTAAAACTATTAAGCTTGTACAGCGACACTTAAATACACGCTTGGATATTGAAGGTGTGCTGATTACAATGTTCGATAAGAGGCTCAATCTCTCAAAACGTGTGGAGAGGGAGTTGAGGAAACAATTCAAGGAAGATATTTTTAAAACGGTAATAAGAAGGAATGTGCGTCTTGGTGAAGCTCCAAGTTATGGGAAACCGATACTACTCTATGAAGCCAACTCCATTGGCGCACAAGATTACCTCAAATTAGCAGAGGAGATACTCAAACGTGACAGCAAAAAAACTCGGAAGAGGTCTAAGCGCTCTAATTAGAGAAACCACCGATGAGACTGCAGGTCCCAATTCAATCCTGCAAATTCCCGTTAGTCTCATTGCMCCCAATCCTCATCAGCCCAGGAAGAAGTTTGATGAAGAAAGTTTGCATGAACTTGCAGAATCCATTAAGGCGAAAGGTATTATTCAGCCTATTTCAGTTCGAGTAGGAGAGGATAACTATGAATTAGTAGCTGGAGAGCGACGGTTGAGGGCAGCAAAAATTGCCGGATTAACTGAAGTTCCAGCACATATACTGAATGTGGAAGAAGGAGCTGAAATGATGGAATATGCTCTTATTGAAAACATCCAGCGTGAGAATTTGAATGTAATGGAAGAAGCAGAAGCGTTCGCGGTCTTAGCAAAAAAATACAAGATGTCTCATACATCCATTGCTCAGGCTGTTGGAAAAGGTCGGGTAGCAATTTCCAATACTCTCCGATTATTGAAGCTGCCACAGGAAATTAGGATGAGCCTCAGGATGGATGAGATTTCAGCCGGTCATGCCCGAGCTCTTCTTGCTCTAAAAGATCCAAAAAGTATGCTTAAGCTTTGGAAACATATTGTCGGTCATAGTGAATCTGTAAGAACCACTGAAGAGCTTGTAGGGAAAGTTCTATCTGGAGTTAGAAACGGAAAAAAACGAAGAAAGAAACATAAAAGTACAGCCCTACAGCGGATAGAAGACGATCTAATCTCTCTACTTGGAACCAAGGTARTAGTTAAACCTAARTCGAGGGGGGGCAGCATCGAAATCGAATATTATTCTGATGATGACTTGAGGCGTCTTTTGGATATTTTCTCTGATATGAATTCATAAATTCCTTGGTGGATCTTKTAGRRAATGGCCAGAAAACGCTATACTGTAGTCCTTGTCCAGGAGGAAGGAGAAACCAGTCATAACTTTTCTGTAACTAAATGGCAGTTATGGACATTGATCATTACAGGACTACTTATTATAACTGCTGGATTTATTATCGGTTTCTTCGCTGTCCCCAAAGCCTTGAACTATGATGATTTACAAGCAGAGAATGATTTACTTAAAGCTGATCAGTCTTGGGTTTTGAATGAACTCGAACAAGAACTTCTCAATATAAAAACAATGCGGACTTATATCGAGAATGTTTTCGGTTCAGATTTGGAAATTCCCATTAACATCAATTCAGCTGGTTCTCCTGAACCTATMATGCTTTCTGGTATTCCCATTAGTGTTTTAGAAAATCTTCCAACTACAATKCCTGTTTTAGGATATATCACCCAAGAATTTGTACCCGTTTCCAAAAGTTGGAAAGGGAGCCATACAGGTATTGATGTAGCCGCACCCAAGCTATCTCCTATCTATGCAGCAGCCTCAGGACTCGTAGTTTTTTCTGAATGGACGATGGACTTTGGGTATCTCATTATAATTACTCATGGAGATGAATACATTACAATTTATGGCCACAATGAAGAAAATCTTGTTGAAGCTCCTGAACGMGTGGAAAGAGGACAGCTGATAGCTTTATTGGGCGAGACAGGAGATACAACAGGACCTCATTTACATTTCGAAATATGGAAAGATGGTGTCCCTGTAGACCCAGTTGGATTTATTGTAGAGTTTCAGGATTTCGATATCATAGGAGWATCATCTGATGGCTAAAGACAGCTTAAAGCATGTTGGAACCATGGTCGGAGCCGATGCAGTAATTCGAGGTGACCTGGTRTTGAAGGGCGGTGCAATTATCTGTGGCCAGGTTCACGGTAATGTCTATACGGAGGGTCCCATCCGGGTTGCAAGGGRTGCTTATATAAAAGGTGATGTTATGGCGTCCGATGCATTTATTGGGGGTGTGGTTGAAGGCAAACTTTCTACATTTGGGAAAGTTGTACTTAGAGGTCATTCTGTTGTAAAGGGCGATATCATATACCGGAAACTCGTGATAGAAGAAGGAGCTCAATTTGAAGGGAGATGTGATATTGCACCAAGAGATGATTTGGATAAAGATCAAACTGTCAATACCTACAGAAGTAATGCACCAAGTACCGGTTCAGCTGATGATACTGATTCGTTCGATGAGGTATAATTTTGGATGATATGGCTGTGAGTCAAYCTGATAAGAAGTACAAAACTCAACTGTTTGAAGCTTTTAATCGTGTTATTCTTCAGGCAGGTCCATATATGAGCGCATCTTATATGTTAATAGGATCTATATTGGGCTTGGGACTTTTGGGTTACTTTCTGGATCGMTGGTTTAATACATCACCATGGCTAGCAGTATGTGGGCTTCTTCTTGGGGTTGTTATAGGAATCTGGGAGTTAGCCAGAGTGAGTTTAAGAAAATAAAATGCAGCCYACATTATTCTCCATATTCCTCGGCTCTTCCATACCCTTTGTAATTAACATTGGAACATTTGCCATTATCAGGAAGATAATTGTTCAATCACCTGAGAAAGCTATAAGTGCCAACATTGCAGCTTTTATCATCAGACTGATACTTTACGCAGTGGCATTAATTTTAATTGCATCACTCCTTGAAGTAGTATTTTCAGCTTTTGTTTTATCGTTTTTTGTGGTTTTTATATTTCTTCAAATAGGTGAAGCTTTGTATTTTCAACGATTCTTTTCTAGCCAGAAATCAGACAAAACAAAATGATAAATCCAGAAGCACCCACATCTGAACCCACGACTGTTCTGGAACAAGTAGGACATACCATTATCCACCACGTGTCCAATAGCGGTCCCATTGTAGAGTTGCCTCCCTTATTTGGGATTGATCTTTCTATTTCAAAACATGTGATCATGTTGTGGGTGACAGCTGCCGTTGTTTTCGGGGTTGCATATATCGCCACGAAACGGTTCCGAACTGAAAAATTACCTGTCCCCACAGGGTTATCCAATGCATTCGAATTTGTTGTTGAGTTTCTACGCGATCAGATAGTCTTTCCCAATTTAGGGAAGGAGAATAGTGGAATCTGGAGCCCTTTGATTTTTACTTTCTTCTTTTTTATCCTTTTTGCTAACCTTCTAGGATTGGTACCAGTTTTTGATCTTATCCCCGGAGGATCTACAGCAACAGGGAATTTTAACGTGACAGCCGGACTTGCCACAGTCACATTTTTTAGTATCATTGTAGGGGGTTCAATTCAGAACGGATTCATAGGCCACTGGAAAAATCTCGCTCCAAAAGGTCAGCCCCTACCGGTTTATTTCATTTTGATTCCAATCGAAATAATTGCCATGTTTGTAAAGCCATTTGCGTTGACGATGCGACTCGCAGCAAATATGACTGGTGGGCATATCGCAATTCTTTCCATTATGTCATTTATTTTTATTTTTGGAGACATGTTCGGTACAGCTGCAGGTTTGGCTGTAGGTACGCTTGTATCAGTTCCTTTAAGCACGGCTATTTTTGGCCTCGAAATTATAGTGTCCCTCATTCAAGCCTATGTATTTGCACTTTTGACTTCAATTTTTATCGGTATGGCTATCCATACACACCATTGAGAATCTGAATACAATCAACATGAAAATAACAATAAGTAAGGAGGAAATATCCATGAGACGGTCATCAATTATGGCATTGGTACTGTTCTTGACTTTCGGAATGGCAACACCTGTTTTTGCGGCTGAAGGTGGCTCTACGCTTCATTATTTTGGGGCAGCCATTGGGCTGGGAATGGTAGTTATTGGTGCGGGATTAGGCATCGGCCGATTTACAGCAGCTGCCGCAGAATCAATCGCACGGCAGCCGGAAGCCGCTGCTCAGATTACTGCTGCGGTGAATCTCCCCCTTTTCCTTTTAGARGGAGTGGCTATTCTAGGCGAAGTGTTCTGTCTGTTAATCGTACTGATGAAATAAAAAATAGTTAAGAACCAAACGAGGTAAATAATGGACAATCCACTCGTACGTATCGAGCCAGGTCTCTTTATCTGGACAATCATTACGTTTCTGGTACTATTAGCTGTGTTGGCTAAGTTTGTCTGGAAACCGCTWATGGAGRC
The DNA here is from genome assembly GCA_002402135.1 of Fidelibacterota bacterium. Lineage (GTDB taxonomy): Bacteria > Fidelibacterota > Marinisomatia > Marinisomatales > UBA2128 > UBA2128. The sequence goes on from NVVH01000007.1 coordinate 26,631, forward strand.
ATTAGATCGCCGAGAAGAGCGCATCCGGAAGTCACTGGAAGATGCTGATAAAGCTCAGGAACGGATGGAGCAAATCCAGAAAGAAGCTGAAGTAGTAATGTCTAAGGCTCGGCATGAAGCTCAAGCGATATTGGAAGACGGCAAGGTGACAGCTCAAAAAGTGAAGGATGACATCATCGCCGATGCTAGAGAGCAAGCTGAATCTCAAGTACAGAATGCCAAAATTCAGATCGAGGCAGAGAAAGAGAAAGCTATTGAAGAGATCAAGGGAGACGTTATCGATCTATCTCTACAAGTAGCTGAAAAGCTCATCAAGCGAAATATCAGCAAGGAAGACAACTTTGAATTGATTCAGGATTCCCTGAAAAAAGTCGGAACTGAAGGTGAAAGTAGAGCGGAAAGCTAAACAGTACGCCACTGCTCTCCTGGAAGTGAGCCGGTCAATCAATTCAGTGGATGAAGTTCATTCTTCGTTAGGCGTCCTCAAAGAATTGTATAAGAAGGAGGCGACTTTTAGAGCATTCTTTCTAAGCCGTAGGTTAAATAGCGATCAAAAGATAGAAATAATTGAATCCATTTTGGGTGACACATGTCACTCTTTGATAATAACGTTGTTTGCCATTTTATCTGATAATCGAGAGCAGAATCTTTTATCGAACATTGCTGATGAATACRAGGTTTTGCGAATAGATGAKCTTCAAATCCTTGGAGCGACCATCTTTACGGCTGAATCATTATCGGAAGATGACTACAATTCTATTCGTGAAAGTCTGGCAAAAAGCACAGGAAAAAAAATAGAGATTAACTCAGAAGTGAATCCAGATCTTGTGGGTGGATTAAAGCTCCGGCTGGGTAACCTCTTCATTGATGGTTCAATCAGAGGACGACTAGACTCGCTTAAACGGGAATTAACAATTACGTAGCAACGGGATAATTATAAAATGGATATCAAAACAGACGAAATTAGAGATCTATTAATCAAAGAAATCGAGAAGTTTGATGTCAGTGTCAATGTGGCTGAAGTTGGAGARGTCATTGAGATTGGTGATGGTGTGGCACGAGTTAACGGTTTGGAAAATGTGGTAAGTTCCGAGTTAGTAGAATTGCCTAATAACGTTTTCGGCATGGCGCTGAACCTTGAAGCGGATAACGTAGGACTGGTACTCTTTGGCGAGAGCCATCTGGTAAAGGAAGGTGATATTGCCAAGCGGACCGGCAAGGTAGTAGAAATGCCGGTAGGTGAAGCCATGCTTGGCAGAGTAGTTAATCCGTTAGGCCGGCCCATAGATGGCAAAGGCCCTATTGCAACGTCTGAAAAGCTGCCCATTGAACGAAAGGCATTAGGTGTGATGGATCGTCAACCAGTGAAGGAACCGCTCCAAACCGGGCTGAAGGCGATTGACTCCATGGTTCCCATCGGCCGGGGACAGCGGGAGCTTATTATCGGCGACCGGCAAACCGGAAAAACAGCGATTGCCATTGATGCCATTATCAACCAAAAGAGTACTCATAATGGTGATTCTCCCGTTTATTGTATTTACGTTGCCATTGGGCAGAAGGCATCAACAGTTGCACAAGTCGTTGCAAAACTGGAGGAGCACGGTGCAATGGAATACACTACTGTTGTAGCGGCCAGCGCTTCCGAGCCGGCACCGCTTCAATATATTGCTCCCTATTCCGGTTGCTCTCAAGGTGAATATTTCAGAGATAGTGGTAAGCATGCTCTCGTGATTTATGATGATCTTTCCAAGCACGCATGGTCTTATCGCCAGATGTCACTCCTGTTAAGACGGCCTCCGGGACGGGAAGCGTATCCTGGTGACATATTTTATCTTCACAGCCGACTTCTGGAGCGAGCCAGCAAATTGAACGACAATCTTGGCGGCGGATCCCTGACTGCTCTCCCCATCATCGAAACGCAGGAAGGTGATGTTGCGGCTTACATCCCGACTAATGTCATCTCCATCACGGATGGCCAGATTTATCTGGAAACGGGACTGTTCAATGCCGGCGTTCGTCCTGCCATTGATGTGGGACTTTCTGTCTCACGTGTGGGAGGTAACGCTCAGATCAAAGGGATGAAAAAAGTGGCCGGCATGCTACGTCTTGACTTAGCTCAATTCCGTGAGTTGGAAGCATTTTCCAAGTTTGGATCTGACCTCGATAAGAACACACTGGCTCAGCTTACTAGAGGTCAGCGAATGGTGGAGATTTTGAAGCAAGGTCAATATTCACCGGTAGATGTGGCAAAACAGGTGACCATTATCTGGGCTGTCAATAACGGTTCCCTCGATGATATTCCGTTAAATAAAGTTGCCRASTWTGAAAAGAGTTTTTATTCATTTATAGAAGCGAACTATTCAGAAATTTTTGATGAAATYACCAATACCGGAGCGATGAGCGAAGAAAGTGAAAAAGCACTACTAAAGGGATTAAACGAATTTAAGAGTGGATTTTCCATAGAATAAATGGCTAATCTGAAAGACATACGGGATCGGATAAAGTCTATCCGAAATATCCAGCAAGTGACCAAGGCAATGAAGATGGTTGCGGCGGCGAAACTCCGAAAAGCTCAGGAACGGATGGAGCAAGCTCGACCCTACGAAGAACGTCTTAGCCAAGTTATTCACTCTCTGCTTCCTGATGTTGATCGTTCGCTCTTATCGTTGCTGGATGTCCGTGAAGTGAAGAGAATTGCCGTGGTCGTATTTACGTCCGATCGGGGTCTGGCCGGTTCATTTAACTCAAATATTATCCGTCGAGCTGAAGAAGAGATTAAATCCTTTGGCAGGGAAGTGACTGACCTGATTTGTTTCGGTCGGCGTGGAAGAGATTATTTCCGTAAGCGTGACTATAGTGTTGTTAAAGATTATGCCGATTTTTGGAGTGATTTGAATTTCACTCACGCCATGGAGTTTGGCGAAGAATTAATCGAGCTGTTCGTTTCCGGTAGGATTGATGAAGTATACATCATTTACAATTGGTTTAGGAGCGTAGGAACACAAAAGATAAAGATGGAACGCCTTCTCCCTTTGGTTTACGAAGGAGAAGAACAGTCGCTAAGTGAAAGATTATACGAGCCATCCAAGGAAGAATTGGTTTGCTCTCTCATTCCAAGACACATGAATGTTGAGATGTGGAAATATCTCCTGGAATCGTTCGCCAGTGAACAGGCGGCTCGAATGGTGGCCATGGACAATGCTACAGAAAATGCAGGTGAGCTGATACATGATCTTCGGCTGGAGTTTAATAAGCTGCGACAAGCGTCAATTACAAAAGAAGTTTTGGAGATCATAAGCGGAGCAGAAGCGCTAAAAGTACAGTGAAATTGTTTGATACGGTTAACTAGGAGTACTAAGGATAGAATAATGTCAACAGGAAAGATATCTCAGATAAAGGGAGCAGTAGTTGATGTGGTTTTCGAAGACGGTAAACTACCGGAAATTCTGAATGCTCTGGAAATCCAGAGAAGTGACGATACCAAGCTTGTCTTGGAAGTTGCTCAGCATTTAGGTGACTCCATTGTCCGGACGGTAGCAATGGATTCTACTGATGGATTGGCTAGAGGACATGAAGTAGTGGATACGGGTAGTCCCATAACTGTGCCGGTTGGGCAAGAGACTCTGGGTAGACTTTTTGATGTTTTGGGGAATCCCATCGATAACTTGCCTCCACCAAAGACTGAGAAGCGTTTCCCTATTCACCGTCCCGCTCCAAAACACGAAGATCTCTCAACTTCTCAGGAAATGTTGGAAACTGGCATTAAGGTAGTGGACCTTATGGAGCCATATACGAAAGGTGGAAAGACTGGACTTTTCGGCGGAGCTGGTGTTGGCAAGACCGTGCTTATTCAGGAGCTGATTCACAACATTGCTACTGAACATGGTGGATATTCGGTTTTCTCCGGAGTTGGTGAGCGTACTCGGGAAGGAAATGATTTGTTTCTCGAAATGACTGAATCCGGTGTTATCGATAAGACCTGCATGGTTTTTGGTCAGATGAACGAACCGCCGGGTGCCCGTCTGCGTGTGGGACTCACCGGTTTGACTATGGCAGAATATTTTCGTGATGAAGAAGGTCGTGATGTATTACTTTTCATCGACAATATTTTCCGCTTTACTCAGGCGGGTTCTGAAGTATCTGCGCTACTGGGACGGATGCCATCGGCCGTGGGATACCAGCCTACACTCTCMACTGAAATGGGTGARTTRCAGGAAAGAATCACCTCTACTAAGAAAGGATCGGTTACCTCCGTGCAGGCGATCTACGTACCGGCGGATGACTTGACAGATCCGGCKCCGGCAACGAGTTTTGCTCACTTGGATGCCACCACAGTTCTCGAGAGGAAAATCGCAGAACTCGGTATCTATCCAGCCGTGGATCCATTGGCATCCACRTCGAGAATTCTTGATCCGCAAATTCTTGGTGAAAGACATTACAATGTGGCACGATCGGTGCAAGAGGTATTACAAAAATATAAAGAGCTTCAGGATATYATCGCYATTYTAGGMATGGATGARCTYTCTGATGAAGACAARAAGGCTGTAGCTCGWGCCCGGAGAATCCAGAAGTTTATGTCTCAGCCGTTCTTCGTGGCGGAGCAATTTACCGGYGTTGAAGGTCGCTACGTTTCTCTTGAAGATACAATCGCCGGATTTGAAGCAATCTTGAACGGCGAAGTAGATAAATTGCCGGAGAATGCTTTTATGTATATTGGAACAATAGACGAAGCTAAGGACAAAGCGAAAAATATATCGAATTGATGAAATCATTTCAACTGGAAATAGTGACACCTGATAAACTCCTCGATAAGGGAGAGGTGACTTATGTTCGCTGTCCGGGGATGGATGGACTTTTTGGTGTTATGAATGGGCACATTCCCGCTCTCATTGGAATGAAAACGGGAGAGATAAAAGTGACCAAGGACGGTAATGATTTATTCTTTGCTACAAGCGGAGGATACGCCGATATTTCGGCAGAGAAGGTAGAGCTTCTTGTAGAAACTGCTGAACAGGCAGATGAAATTGATGTAACACGTGCGGCATCAGCACGTGATAAAGCGAAAGAACATCTGTCTAAAGGTGATGTGGATTATATTCAGTCGAAAGCAAAACTCGATCGAGCTGCGAATCGCCTGGCAGTCGCTAATAGACACTAATCTTTTCTGGCTTGCAGAAACTCCTTCGTCTTTTTAGCAAGTAGAGACAAATTTTAACATGTTTAAACGTACTCATACCTGTGGTGAACTTCGGTCTTCTGATATTAACAACGATGTAAATCTGAACGGCTGGGTTTCCACCACGCGGGATCACGGCGGCCTAATCTTTGTAGATATCCGCGATCGCTACGGAATTACTCAGATTACGTTTAATGAGGAGTCCCATCCTAATCAGTTCAAAATTGGCCGAAAGCTCTCCATTGAAGATGTCATTTCCGTGCGCGGAAGTGTGCAGCCCCGAAAGGAAGGTGCTGCGCGGGATGACCTCCTGACCGGCGAGATTGAGGTAGAGGTAGCTGAGATCGAGGTTTTGAACGAGTCCGCGCCTCTTCCGTTTGTCGTAAGTGACCGGGAAAGCGCCAGTGAAGATTTCCGACTGAAGTACCGCTACATTGAGCTGCGGACGAAAGAGCTCCAGCGCTACATGGACATTCGGCACAGAGCCTCTCAGTCGGTGCGGAACTACCTATCTGATGATGGCTTCATGGAAATCGAGACTCCATATCTTATGCGCTCCACTCCAGAAGGTGCCCGGGACTATCTGGTACCGAGCCGCATCCATAAAGGGAAATTTTATGCGCTTCCGCAATCGCCCCAGACCTATAAGCAGCTCCTTATGATCTCCGGTTTTGACCGCTACTTTCAAATTGTCCGGTGCTTTCGGGATGAGGACCTGCGAGCTGATCGCCAGCCGGAGTTTACCCAGATTGATCTGGAGATGTCGTTTATTGATGAAGACGATATCCGTCTGGTTGTAGAGGGTCTAGTACGTCATGTCTTTAGAGAGGTTATAGAAATGGAACTGCCTGATGAGTTTCCTGTGCTGGCATATGATGAAGCTCTGGAGACTTACGGAACCGACAGCCCGGATATTCGCTTTGGTCTGCCGCTGATTGACTTTTCGGATTATGGTGCATCCTCTGAGTTTGAAGCGATGCATGATGCAGACTGCATCAAGGCAATTGTGATTGAAAATGGTAGTGGTTACTCACGAAAAGTAATTGATGGACTCAGTAATTTTGTTAAGAACTATTCCACTCAGGAAGGAAAAGCAGCGCTGGGAGGATTGGTATGGATGCGTTTGCAGGATGGCGAGTTTACCGGCGGAGTGAGCAAATTCTTCGGCAAGGATCTGCAGCAGAAGATTATTTCAGACTTGGAGCTAAAGAATGGAGATCTAATCATCGTTGCGGCAGGGGAACGCTCTACTGTATTATCAACCATGGGAGCCCTCCGATTGGAGATAGCCAAGAGAGATGATCTTGTTTCTGATGATGAATACAAACCTCTCTGGATAATGGAATTCCCACAATTCGAGAAGGACGAGAAGAGTGATCAGTGGACATTTCTGCACCATCCGTTCACCTCGCCCCAAGAGGAAGATCTAGAACTCCTGGAAAGTGATCCCGGTGCGGTGACGTCGCGGGCATACGATTTGGTCATTAACGGTTATGAAATCGCAGGCGGTTCAATCCGAAACCACGATCCCGAAGTGCAGATGAAAATATTAAAGCTTCTCGGTATGTCGGAAGAGGAAGCCACTGAGAAGTTTGGCTTTCTGCTGGAAGCGCTCACTTACGGTGCACCACCTCACGGCGGCATCGCCTTCGGGTACGACCGCTTCGTTATGCTACTGGCTGGAACACACCAGATTCGGGATGTTATCGCCTTTCCCAAGACCACTAGCGCCCTCAGCCTCATGGACGGCTCGCCCAGCAAAGTTGCGAAAGAACAGTTGGATGAACTGGGGATCCARCTGAARAAGTAACACCCTTTAGTTAAATGAATGTTTTTGTAACCGGGGCAAACCGTGGAATCGGACTGGAGTTCGTCCGTCAGCTTACCACTAGGGGGAAAACTGTTCTGGCCAGCTGCCGCCATCCGGAAAAAGCGAATGACCTTAAGTCACTTTTAAGCGAGGGTTGGATCATTCCAATGGACGTTACCATACAGGATTCCATCGTCCAGGGAGCCAAAGTTGTAAGAAAGAAGTTTAATCGAATTGATCTTTTAATCAACAACGCCGGTGTCATAGGGGAACGGGGAAATCCTGATATCCCTGATTGGGATATTATCATGTCCACCTTTATAACCAATTCTGCGGGCCCCGTTTTTGTAACTAAATACCTGAAAACCCTGTTGAAAAAAGGATCAAAGGTGGTCAATATTTCCACCCTCATGGGCTCCATCGAAGACAATKCGTCMGGCGGATATTACGCTTACCGAATGAGCAAGGCAGCTCTCAATATGGCGTCGAAAAACCTCTATCACGAACTGGGTGTTATGGGCGTGATTGTTTTGACCTTCCATCCTGGCTGGGTACGGACTGACATGGGCGGTTCTGGTGCGAACCTTTCTGTGGAGACGTCGGTCTCCGAAATGCTGAATGTGATCGAGTCTGCTGGTCCCGAGAAAAGTGGTACATTCCTCCGATTCGATGGTGAGAGACTCCCCTGGTAACGGGGATGAAGATCACCCCACTTAACCTACAAGACTACCATTACATTATTTTCTTCACCGGTGCCGGAATGTCGGCAGAATCGGGAGTGCCTACGTATCGCGGTTCGGGGGGYSTCTGGCACGAGTACCGGTGGGAAGAKTAYGCYTGYCARGARGCWTGGGAGCTGAATCCGGATAAGGTTTTTAACTTCCACGATGAGCGGCGGAAGGAGGCGCTGAAGTGCGATCCCCATGCCGGACACGAAGTGATCGCATGGCTGGAGCAGAATCACTCCGGCGTCTCGGTGGTTACTCAAAATATTGACGGCATGCACCAGCGGTCTGGATCCCGGAATGTCATTGAACTTCATGGCAGTATCTGGAGAGTCCGGTGTGAAGAGGAGGGAGTCGTTCACGAGGACATGAATCCCGGACCATTTGCATCCCGAAAGTGTGACTGCAGCGCCTGGCTCCGACCGGACATTATCTGGTTCAGCGACTACCTCAATCCTGAGACGTTGCGCCAGGCGGATGACGTCATTTCCCGGGCCGATCTCTTCATCTCCATCGGCACATCCGGTGTTGTCTGGCCGGCGGCGGGATACCCACAATTGGCCAAGTCCGGTGGTGCTAAATTGATCGAAATTAATCCTGAACCGTCCGAGCAGTCACATCTTTATGATCATGTTTATCCCGATAACGCAGGAAAGGTGCTTCCGAAGCTGTTTGATCATTCCACCCTTAAAACCACTTAAATGAGACTAAAAGGAGAGAAAATGTCAAAATCCATCAATCGAAGAGATTTTATAAAGACATCTKTGCTGGCCGGCGCYGGTACCCTGCTKGTTCCCAAAGTGGTCCTTGGACATCCAGCAGTCAGAGAAAAAGTCCGGCTTGGATTTATAGGTACAGGCATGCGCGGTCAATGGGTTTTGTGGCTGGCTGCGAAACGTCCAGATGTGGAGATTACCTCCATATGTGACATTGATAAAGGAATGATTGCCAGCGCGTTAAAAATCTTGAAGGATAGTGGTAAGCCGGAACCGAGAGTTTATAATAATGGGGATGAGGATTTCCGAAACATGGTAGCCAATGAAGACTTGGATGGTGTATACATAGCCACACCCTGGGAGTGGCACCACCCCATGTCCATGGCCGCCATGAATAATGGAATCAATGTAGGGACTGAAGTTCCGGCGGCTTTAACTGTAAATGACTGTTGGGATCTGGTTAACACTTCGGAACAGACCGGTAAGTTTTGCATGATCATGGAGAATGTCTGTTATCGGAGGGACGTGATAGCAGTTTTAAACATGGTTCGGCAGGGACTTTTTGGCGAATTGCTCCATCTGCAGTGTGGATATCAGCACGACCTTCGGCATGTTAAATTTAACGATGGAAAGCAGCCTTATGGCGGCGGTGTGGAATTTGGTGAAAAAGGTTTCAGCGAGGCCAAGTGGCGAACACTCCATTCCGTTAACCGTAACGGCGATCTCTATCCAACCCATGGCGTTGGACCCGTTTCCACCATGCTGAATATCAATCGAGGGAACCGATTCGTCCATCTGACCTCCACCGCCACCAAGTCCCGCGGACTGCACAAATACATCGTGGATCAGGCCGGCACTGACCATCCTAACGCTAAGGTCAAGTTCAAGCTTGGCGACATCGTAACGACGGTCATAAAGTGTGCTAACGGCGAGACGGTGGTGGTGAGCTATGATACAAACTCTCCTAGACCTTATTCGCTGAACTTCAGGGTTCAGGGTACAGACGGTCTCTGGATGGTAGACAACGATTCTATTTACATCGAAGGTGTGAGTCCTGAACCGCATCGATGGGAATCGGCCCAGCCTTTTCTGGAGAAGTATGACCATCCGCTCTGGAAGCGGTTTGAGGATCAGGCTGCTGGCTCAGGTCACGGAGGAATGGACTTCTTCATAGTTCGAGCTTACATTGAATCGTTGAAACGGAATGTGCYGCCACCCATTGATGTTTATGATGCAGTATCCATGAGTGTTATCAGTCCCTTGTCTGAGCAGTCCATTGCAAATAGAAGTTCCTTGGTTGAGTTTCCAGACTTTACCCGYGGAAAATGGAAAACAAACGCTCGTATCTTTGGATTAAACGATGAATTTTAATTTGTGAYTCTGTCATCTTTAGACTGGTCCATTGTTAGTGCTTACTTCGCCATATCATTAGCCGTAGGGCTTTGGGCATCGAAAAAGGCGGGACAGGACACCCAATCCTTCTTTCTCGCAGGCCGGAATATGCCTTGGTGGCTATTGGGCGTTTCCATGGTCGCTACTACGTTTTCCACTGATACTCCCAACCTTGTTACAGACTTGGTTCGTCAGAAGGGCGTCAGCGGGAACTGGGTATGGTGGGCTTTTCTACTGACGGGTATGCTGACAGTTTTTGTCTATGCACGGCTCTGGAAAAGATCCGGTGTGATGACGGATGTTGAGTTTTATGAACTCCGGTATAGTGGMAAAGCGGCTGCATTTTTACGAGGGTTTCGGGCTCTCTATCTGGGGTTGGTCTTTAATGTGCTCGTCATGGGTGCTGTGAGCCTGGCAGCGATTAAATTTGGTGGAATTGTCCTCGGTTGGCCGGGTTGGCTGACRTTAACAATTGCMTGYTCCATTACGYTGGCCTATTCAACTCTAGGTGGACTCAAGGCAGTGATCATTACGGATTTCCTGCAGTTCATGCTGGCAATGATTGGCTCGGTCTGGGCGGCCGTTTATGTGCTGGGATTAAAGCAAGTTGGCGGACTTTCCAAATTGCTCTCTCATGAAAATGTTGTTGATAAAATTTCGCTCTTTCCCGATATGAGTGACCCCAATATTTGGGTACCCATCTTACTGGTTCCCCTGGCCGTTCAATGGTGGGCCAGTTACTATCCTGGTGCAGAACCAGGCGGAGGCGGATATATTGCGCAGCGGATATTCTCTGCTAAAAATGAATCCCATGCTGTGAAGGCATCACTGTTTTTCAATATCGCCCATTATGCTTTGAGACCCTGGCCGTGGATCATCATCGCCCTCTCTTCATTGGTCATGTTCCCTGAACTTTCAGATCTGCAAAATGCGTTCCCGGATCTGCCAAATGACAAATTAGGCCACGATATTGCATATCCGGCAATGCTAACACTTCTGCCTACCGGTTTATTGGGATTGGTCGCAGCTTCACTGATTGCAGCCTTCATGAGCACCATGTCAACTCAGGTCAACCTGGGTGCAAGTTATCTGGTCAACGATTATTACCGTCGTTTTATAGATCCTGATGCCAGTGAACGAAAACTGGTCTGGATTGCCAGGTTGTTTACCATCATTTCTCTGGGGTTAGGTGCGGGTCTTGGTTTAATGCTGACTAATGCCAGTCAGGCATTTTCATTATTACTNCTGCTAGGCGCAGGTACTGGTTTGATCTACATCCTACGATGGTTCTGGTGGCGGATCAATGCCTACACGGAAATTGTTGCCATGATCAGTTCTCTTATCATTGCGGTGTATTTTAATTTTATTCATGACAGCCTGGGTGTACTGCCGTTAGAATCTTGGCAAAAAATGGTTATAGGGGCGTTGTTGACGACGGTAGTATGGATAATTGCGACTTTCTTAACTCCACCGGATGATGAAGAAACCCTCAAATGTTTTGTAAAGAAAGTAAATCCTGGCGGACCGGGGTGGTCTTCTTATTCCCAGTATGTTGATGCTTCGGACACCAAGCCGTGGCCCATACCACGGGGGATTTTGATGATGGTTCTGGGATGTATCGCTGTCTATAGCCTTCTTCTGGGAACGGGGTTTTGGCTCTACGGGCAGKCAGGAATGGGTGCTCTTCTCACTGTTGTTTTCGGAGTTGCTGTARTTCTWCTTTTAAGACTTTGGTCACCCATAAAACCCACGTTTCCCACGAAACCAACTAGAAGATAGTGTGAAACAGACCCTTACCGTTTCAAGTCCAGGGCGACTCTGTCTATTCGGTGAGCACCAGGATTACCTGGGGCTCCCGGTAATTTCCATGGCCATATCCCTTCGTGCTCGAATTCATGGTATAAAGCGTTTGAACCGAGAAGTAATTATTCACAAACCAGATATCAATGAAACTGAAACATTTATTTTGGATGATTTGTCCTACTCCAAACCGCGGGATTATTTCAAAAGTGGGATTAATGTTTGTCAAGGGGCAGGACTTATTTTTTCTAATGGGTTTGAATGTGAAGTAACCAGCGAGATTCCTTTTCAATCAGGGGCCAGCAGTTCGTCAGCGATCATGGTGAGCTGGATTCACTTCTTATCCAAAATGGCTGATGAGCCAGCAGATTGGAACAGGCAAAAACTCGGCGAACTGGCTTTCAAAGCTGAAGTAAAAGAATTCAATGAACCCGGCGGTATGATGGATCAATATTCTTCTGCTATGGGCAATCTTATTTATCTGGAATCGGAACCGGAAATTTCAATAAAATTATTAAACCCTAAATTAGGAGCCTTCGTTTTGGGTGATTCTTGTGAAACAAAAGATACTATGGGAATTTTACAACGATGTAGGAATTTGCGGTTAAACATTATAAATAATATGAAGACACGTAATTCTAGCTTTGATCTTCATACTTGTGACTCGGATTCCATTTCTTCCAGCTTAAATGATGAAGACTTAAATTTGATGAAAGGAACAATGCAAAACCGCGATCTATTGAAACAAGCCTTAATTGAATTAGAAAAAGATAAATTAAATCATAAATTAATCGGTGATCTTTTAACAGCACATCATTCACTGTTGCGTGATGTCTTGGGTGTGAGTACACCCCCAATAGAATCAATGCTGGAAGCGTCGTTGCAGGCTGGGGCTTTAGGCGGAAAGATTAACGGTTCTGGCGGTGGAGGTTGCATGTTTTCTTATGCACCTGATCACCCTGAAAGGGTAGCTGATGCTATAGAAAAAAGTGGTGGCAAAGCTTATATAGTGCATTCAGATGATGGGACAATTATTGTTTAATTAGAAAGTATAAATTGGGTTTTTGATGAAGAATACGACACTTTTGGTTATGGCGGCGGGTATGGGTTCGCGCTACGGCGGATTAAAGCAACTTGATCCCGTCGGACCCAATGGCGAAACGATAATTGACTATTCTGTTTATGATGCCATTGAAGTAGGATTTGAAAAAGTGATTTTTATCATAAGGAGAGAATTTGAGGTTGAATTCAAAGAGAAAATTACAAGTAAATATGCTAGAAAAATTCAGGTTGGATTTGTTTTTCAAGAATTGAGTGATCTTCCTAATGGATTTATAATCCCAAAAGGGAGGGAAAAACCGTGGGGTACTGGACACGCTATTTTATCTGCTTCGAATGTGATTCACGAACCTTTTTGTGTGATTAACGCTGATGATTATTATGGACGGGAATCCTTTAAGAAACTGGCTGATTTCTATTCGACGGAAAACCATACTTTTTGCATGGTGGCTTTTCGACTGGAACGGACACTGTCGCCCTTTGGCGGTGTTACCCGTGGGATCTGTAAAGTGGAAAATAAGCGTTTGATAAATGTGGTAGAAACAGGAAATATTCGTAAAATAAAAAGAGAAGTAATTTCCGATCGTGATGTGAGATTAGATGGTAGTGAACCGGTATCTGCGAATATGTGGGGCTTTACACCAATACTCTTTAACTATTTACGGCAAATGTTTGTGGATTTTCTGAAGGAAAGAGGGGCAGAATTAAAAAGTGAATTTTTGATTCCTACCGTGATTAATGATCTCGTTCAAAGCGATCGAGAAGTAGTAGAAGTATTGCGCAGTAGTTCAAATTGGTTCGGAGTGACATTTAAAGAAGATAAAGCCTTCGTCGTAGGTGAAATAAAAAAACTGATAGATCAAGGTGTATATCCGAAARGATTATTTGAAGATTAAAGAAGCTAATTCCTAATTTATCTATTTAGTTCCTTAGYGGCTTCCCCTTTTTTAGTATATAGCGGATTCTGTCATGCGTTTTTTCCTCTCCACAGAGTGACAGGAACACCTCTCGTTCTATTTCGAGTAAATACTGTTCGTCCACTGGTTTAGTGGGACCGCCCTTATCACCACCGGTTAGCACGTAAGCCAGTTTTTTGGCGACTAATTCGTCGTGGGCAGAGATTTTACCTTGTATCCGAAATCCTTTCAAAGACACTTTCATGGCTATCCTGCCGCCCTTCCCCGCCAACTTGATGTCATCACGATTCATGGGTGCCTCATAGCCGTCTATCATCTTCAGCGCTGCCTTCTTCGCCCGGTAAAGTAAATGCTCCCGGTTGAGAACGATTTCGTCATCAGGGCGGAGGTAATGGAGCTTCTTGGCGTGGGCAGCTGACATGGCTACCTTGGCAAAACCTATTATCTCCAGCGCCTTCTGGGAAATTTGGAAAGGCGACAGTTTCTTAGGACTGTCATCTGTCAGGTGAAGGATTACGCGGAGGTTGCCAGCTGCTCCCGGGATAAGACCTACGCCTACTTCCACCAATCCGCAGTAGAGTTCAGCCGAGGCAACCCGCTTATCGGCGGGACCCATCAATTCATAACCCCCGCCCAAAGCCAGYCCGAAAGGCGCCGCAATTACCGGAGCGTTGATGAAGCGCATCCGCTGTGTCATTTCCTGCAGCAGCTTGATAATTGCTTCTAGTTTGACCCAGTTAGCTTCCTCACAGAATTGGAGGATCAGCTTCAGGTTGGCGCCGGCGCAGAAGTTAGCACCGTCATGATTCAGTATCAGCGCTTTGTATTTACCCGCTTCAATCAGATCGAGACCGTCGTTGATAGTCTCCGCTACTGAAGTGTCAATGGGGTTCATTACTGGCTGGAGGATGGAGTGGAACTCCACGTTCAGAACGCCATCGCCTAAGTCTACCAAAGATGCGCTCCAGTCTTTCTTTACTAGGTTTCCCTTCGATTTTTCAATGGCTAGATTGATAACCTTATTCTTCAGCGGTATCTCAGCAGGAGTTTTGTCCGTGATACTATAAAAAGTTTTCGCCTTATCACCAATTTCGTAGAAACTTTTTCGGCCTGAAGCGACCATCTCTTCTACCCAAGCTGGTACTTTCTTACCTTCTTCCTTCATCCTTGTGAGAGATTTCTCAACACCGATGGCATCCCACGTTTCAAACGGGCCGCTTTCCCAACCGAATCCCCACTTCAAAGCGTTATCCACGTTGATAATGTCATCGGAGATTTCGGTAATCCGATTAGCTGAGTAGATGAGCGTTYTCGACAGCAGTTCCCAGAAGAACTTTCCGGCTTTATCATCACTCCACGCCATTGCATTTAGCTTGCCGGTTAGATGTGTCTGGTCTTTAGCCAGTCGGAATCCGTCGAAACGTACCCGTTTTTGAGGTTTGTATTCCATGGTTTTGAAATCGAGTGACATAATTCCGTCGTCTGTCTTTTTATAGAATCCTGCTTTTGATTTTTGTCCCAGCCGGTCGTCTTCAATCAGTTTAGTGAGCACTTCGGGGATTTTAAACATATCACGATCCTCGTCATCTATACACCTTTCATAGGATGTGTTGGCTACATGAGTGAGGATATCGAGACCAACTACATCTGCTGTCCGGAATGTAGCACTCTTAGGGCGGCCTACAACGGTACCAGTGAGTTTGTCCACTTCTTCCACTGTCAGAGCCATCTCTTCCGTAAGATTTAATGCGACCATCATGCCGTAAACGCCGATACGATTTGCAATGAAATTGGGAGTGTCCTTGGCGTAAACCAATCCCTTGCCCAGGACTTCTTCCAGAAAAGAGACCATGGTCTGGACCACATCATCGTCCGCTAGATCGGTAATGATTTCTACCAATCGTAAGTACCGGGGGGGGTTGAAAAAGTGGGTCAACAGGAAGCGTTTTAGGAGATTCTCCGGMAGAACTTCGGCAATGCCGTGAACGGATAAGCCGGACGTGTTCGTACTCAAGATGACGTCATCCTTCACATGCGGTACAATGTTTTGAAAGACCTTATGCTTGATCTCCATCTTCTCCGCCACCGCTTCCACAATCCAGTCCACATCGCTAAGCTTCTCTAAATCATTTTCGTAAGTGCATCCCTCGATAAGAGCTACGATCTTTTTATCGTACAACGGCGCCGGTTTGAGAGAAGTCAGTACATTCATTCCGTTCTGCACAAGTTCGTCATTCAGGTCAAACAAAAGAGCTGGGATGCCGGCATTGGCGCAGTGACCGGCAATCTGTGCACCCATTGTTCCGGCTCCTAAAATGGCTACTTTTTCAATATTATAACTCATAATTCCCTCACATTAGTTTTCTTTCATTAAGTAGTAATTCCAAGATACTAGCTATACTGTGTTACACATATTTGTACACAACCCAGAAATGGCTAAAACTTCCGGCAATAACCATCAAATGCCAAATTTCATGGTAACCGAAACCTTTTCGAGGTGATTCCTGCCGATCTATTATGAAAAAGATGACACCGCTAGTATAAAATATTCCACCGAGAAATAACCATATTAATGCTCCTGCTTGAAGATTTGCAAGTAAAGGGAAGATAGCAATAACTGCAAGCCAACCCATAAATAGATAATATACGGTTGAAAACCAATTTGGAAATTTGAACTGAAATAATTTCCAAAGAATTCCGAAAACAGCTAATCCCCAAATAACACCGAATAGGCTCCAACCCCAAGGACCTCTTAATGGAATCAGGCAGAAAGGGGTATAAGTAGCTGCGATTAGTACATAAATCATCATTTGATCGAAACGCTTCAGGATAGATTCGGTTCGGCCGGACACAGATATCCAATGATAAAGGGTGCTGGCAGTGTAAAGCAAAAACAATGCCGTTCCAAAGATCGAAAAAGATACAATTTTCCATGGGTCCACTGGATTGACAGCTTTCACTATTAATAATACCAAAGCAACTATTGACAGAATAGCGCCGATGCTGTGAATAAAACCGCTTATAGGATCTTTTAAGTATTTATTCATGGCATTCATTATCGTTTTATGATTGTGGCAATTCCCTGTCCTGTTCCGATGCACATTGTGGCCAATCCCAATTCTCCATCATTCTGCTCCAAGACGTTCATGAGTGTGGTGATAATTCGCATACCTGAACATCCCAGCGGATGTCCCAGAGCAACTGCTCCACCATTAAAGTTAACTTTCTCCTCTGGGAATTTACCCTCACGAATAACATAGAGGGACTGGGCTGCGAAAGCTTCGTTCAGTTCGATGGCATCAATATCATCAAAACTGATAGCGGCCTTCTCCAGTGCTTTTCTGCTGGCAGGAATAGGTCCCTTGCCCATCTCTTCCCACTCGACGCCGGCGATGGCACGCGAGATAATCTCTGCTCGAACGGTAAGATTATTCTCTTTGGCAAATTGTTCACTGCAGATGATTGCTGCTGCCGCTCCGATAGAGATGGGCGAACTTGATGCTGCRGTCACTGTGCCGTCTTCCAAGAAAGCTGGACTAAGTGAGCGGATCTTTTCTTCGTCCGGCTCCATGGGCCCCTCGTCTTTGGACACAATTGTACCGTCGTCCAGTGTGATTGGCACCACCTCGTTATCGAATTTCCCGGAGTTTATCGCCTCCAGTGCTTTCTTGTGAGATGCGATAGCGAAACTGTCCTGATCTTCTCGTGAGATGTTGCCGGCTTTAGCKAGGTTTTCCGCTGTCTCGCCCATGCCGATATAATATTCCTTTTCCGCCAGTTCCGGATGGAAGTCAGGAACAAAACCGCCCATTGGGACAGCGAACATATCCTCGGCACCAGCGGCAATCCCCGCTTCTATATCCCCAGCCACAATGGCCTGACTAACCTGATGCAAAGCATCCATGGATGAGCCACAGAACCGATTCACTACTTTAGCGCCGGCTTCCTTGGGTATCCCAGCYARGATGGCTACTGAACGGGCCATGAGCATCCCCTGAGGTCCTTCGGGRAAAGCACAGCCCAGTACCACATCCTCGAYAGCTGCCGGAGAGAAGTYTCGGTTTCGCTCCAGCAGTGYTTTTATTACCTGCGAAGTCAGGTCATCGCTCCGGACATTATTCGGCATTTTTCCCCGYTTCACTCCAATAGGGGAGCGGACGGCATCAATAATTACAGTTTTTCGATCGCTCATGTTTACCTCCTAAAATGGGTARGTTTTACGCTGATAAATATAGTCAGCTATCTKYCGCTTCATAACTGCTACGTCTGTGCTGGGAAGCAGCCTTATCTGGAATTTCCGCATTTTGTCCATAACAGTTTCTGGTAGATGGCCATGATATATATCGTTCAATCCGGTGAGGGCACTGTTCAGCAGTCGCAGAGCCATCTCCGCGGTGAATGTTTTGGCGATAGCTTCCAGAACGGGTTCTTGTCCGTTTCCTTCCTCTAGTTGGCCGATTCTTGCTACTGTGCTGTCGGCCAGATAGAGGTCCATGAAGGAGTTGGCCAGCAACTCGCCCAATTGCTGCTCGTGCTTCAGGTCCTGACCGAATTCCGTCAGTGCTTCATCAAAGACGTAGAGCGTCAAGTATTTGCCGGCTTCGATCATCGCCGTCTGGCACCACAGTGGACCTTCTCCAGACACAGCAGGGTCAGTTGCCAGAAACTCGTCCACGCACTTAATCTTCTCCCGAAGAGGGATTTCCTCCAGCAGTGCTTTTTTCATTAGATAGCCCGTGATGATCTGGCGGTTGATCTCATTGCTGCCTTCCCAGATGCGGTCTATGCGTGTATCGCGATAAATACGTGCCATTGAATACTCTTCTATGAAGCCGTATCCGCCCAATATCTGAATGCCCAAATCAGCGCAAAAGCCTAGCGTCTCGCTGCCGTACACCTTTACCATTGAAGCCTCGATGGCAAACCGCTCCATCTCCCCCCCTATTTTCAGGTAGAAATCATCGGTGCTTTGATCCAGTTCAGAAATGGCGCGGTCAATATCGCCGATAGTACGATAAATAATGCTATCYAAGGCATAGGTTCGGACAGTCATGTCCGCWATGTATTTGCGGATAATATCGAAGTGTCCGATGGGTTGCCCAAACTGCCGTCGCTGCAGGGCATATTCCGTCGCATATTCGATTAACCCCTTACTGCCGCCGAGAGCTGACGCTCCCAGTTTTAACCGACCTACGTTCAAGGCATTAAAGGCAATGGTTGCTCCTCCKCCAATCTCGCCGAGAAGATTTTCCACTGGAACTTTAACATCGGTGAACTTGAGAGGCACTGTGGAACTACCTTTTACTCCAAGTTTGTTTTCCTCAGCACCGATTTCGAATCCGGGTGTATTCATTTCAACGATGAAAGCGGTGAACTTAGAGCCATCCACCTGAGCGAAGATGGTAAAAATTTGTGCCCATTTGCCGTTAGTTGTGAACTGTTTTTCACCATTAAGTATGTAATGTTTCCCGTCATCACTCAAGAAAGCTGTCATCCTTCCGGACATGGCGTCAGATCCTGCTTCTGGTTCAGTGAGTGCATAAGCGCAGATCCATTCTCCGCTGGAAAGCTTTGGCAGATATTTCTGTTTTTGTTCATGGGTGCCAAACCAGATGAGGGGCAGCATGCCAATTCCAGTCTGAACGGTGTAGGTGGTCGTAAATGAACTTGATCCGCCGTACCGCATCGCTTCAGCAACGATGATGGCTGTAATTTTGTCAAGTTCAAGACCGTCATATTTTTCCGGAATATCGATAGAGAGCAACCCCAGTGCTCCCATCTGCTTGATAAGGTTATGCGATAGATCCTGATTGTATTTTTCAATCTCCAAAACCTGTGGAAGAACTTTGTTGCTGCAGAATTCTCGAACCAGATTTTCGATCTCTCGGTGCTCCTCTGTGAATTTTTCCCGTGTAAAGATAGGAAACGCCGCCACGGGGTTCAGTAGAAAAGATCCACCGGTGAGGATATCCGCTGTTACATCACTCATTGTTTTCTCCTATAGTTTTTTTGTCAAGCCGGCAAGTATAAAGTCTGAAATTGTTTCTATATAGTGGCGGGCCTGCACGCCGTCTGCATCGAAGAGGGCGAACCAGATGATACCCTCAATATTTACCATAATGGAAAGAGCAGCAACCTTTACGTCCAGATTTTTGAATTCCCCGTTTTCAACTCCTTTGGCTACCGTAGCTTCGATTAGTTCCAGAAGCTCGTGGTAAACGACTTGTGTTTTCTTGCGGAAGTCACTGTCCCGGCTGGCCAATGCCCAAAACTCCAGTTCTGCTTTCAATACATCGGGATTTTTCTCGAATATGTTGAGGAAAAAGGCGAACAGTTCGTGAAGTTGATCGGAAGCAGAGTGGTCTTCCTCCACAATGTGGTTTAGTGTAACGCCAAACTTGTTTACCCAATGATTGATGAGGGAGAGGAAGATTTCCTTTTTGGACTTATAATACCAGTAGATGGCACCTTTACTCAGRCCGGAAACTTTCACAATATCATCCATCCGACAGTCAGCATAGCCTTTCTTAACCACCACTTCCAAAGCGGCGTCCAGTATCTGCCTTTTTCGGGATTCTTCATTTGATATTTGTGTCATTGCAGTCCTAAACCGACCAGTCAGTYTATTAAAGTWTACGATATAAGTTTCAACCAGTRCAAGAACTATTGGGTACTTTGTTAAATAGGTGATAAAAAAATTTGATATGTAGGCGAACCCGAGGTTTTATTAAAAAAGTGTTTACGGAGTAAGACAATCCGCTTTAGCGGTTTTGCCTCTATTAAACCTAGCAATTCATAGCTGGAAAATTTGGCGAAAAAATTACTTAATCAACCGCAACTGCCGGTACTTCTCCTGATATTTGGCGTATAACATCTTTTGTCGGTCGGAAAGGTCTATCTTYCTCCCCTGTATAAACTCTATTTCGACCTGTGTGGTGATCTCCAGGGGATCGCCGTTTGTGATGATCAATGTGGCATCTTTCCCCGGTTCCAGTGAGCCCACGCGGTCAGCGATCCCGAGAATCTCCGCCGGATAGAGTGTGATGGACTTCAGTGCCTCTTCCTTGGGTAGTCCGTAGGCGGCTGCAGTTGCGGCGTGGTAGGGGAGATTGCGTATATGAGCCGCTACAAAGAATCCCCGCGACATAGCAATACAGTATTGAACACTGGCCTGATGAAGCTTCAGTGGAGTGGTATACGGTGTGTCGTAGTCCTCCCACCGGCGGGCAGGGAGGGAATGGACACTCGCCAGGATGACGGGAATCTCGTATTTCTTCAGCAAGTCAGTCACGCGCCAGGAATCCCGGCCGTCGGCAAGAATCATCCTTATATTYTGCTGCCTTGTCCAGTGCACCGCCGYCTCAATCTGCCGTACACGGTKRRNNTGAAKKATYRWSSKYANTTCCCMNNTCAAWMCMRGTANCATMRMWYMCYWRYRKMKKTSARKWNNTCSATWKGRMSRYKWNGCKGWTTMYGSCGCTTCCTTGGCCCGGAGATACGCCCGTGCTTCACGGAAGAAGAGTTCAATTTCTTCCAGCTTCTTATCCCGTTTCTTCTCCCGCTCTTTCCGTTTTTCACCGGTTCCCACATCCATGGCCGGCCAGTTGAGATGCATCCCCACCGGCGCCTTCAGGGTGACGTCCTCAGTAGTCCAGCCATCCATCAGCATAGCAGCTGAGGAGCCGGAAATGAGTCCGCCCTTGGGAATCGTATGTGCCACGGTAATGCCGTTGGACCTCGCCACGGGTATTAGTTCCGAGTCGGGATTGTAGCTCACTTCCGCCCGGATATTGGGATTGAAGTCGCCGGTCTCGTTAACATCCAGAGTGGCCCGGATGGCCTGAATCTCCACGAGTCCCATGGTGGTGTTCGCCGCTACAAATCCGGGATAAACATGCTTCCCTGGCAGGCTTATGGTTTCAGTATTATCGGGAAGGAGTCCAACGTCTTTGCCAAGGGTGATGATGATTCCGTATTCGAAGAGAATCTGACCATTTTTGATAACCTCGGAAGAGACGGGGTGGAGGGTGACATCGGTGATAAGAATGGGGTGGGGCTGAGCCGGCGCCGGAATCTGGTCGGAACCGTGCACTATTATCGTAAATATTGCAAAGGCAGCAGTCAGAACTTTTATAAGACGACTCATTTCTSAGCCTCACTGCTGCTTAGAATTTTCTGGATGAGAAGGTTGCGCTCCCGCGCCATCTCTTTCCGCCGCTGCCGGTCCTTAACAATGTTGAAATATTCCTTACCGTCAATCCAGGTGTGCTCGCAGACGGCGTAAGTGGAAAGRGGATTATCGCTCCAGATAACGAAGTCGGCATCCTTTCCTTTCTCCAGCGAACCTACCCACTCATCAATGCCAAGCTGAATGGCGGGATTGAGGGTAACCATCTTCAGCGCCTCTTCCTGAGACAACCCACCGTACTTCACCGCTTTGGCAGCTTCCGTGTTCATTCGTCTTGCCAACTCGCTGCTGTCTGAGTTGTAGGAAGTCACTACGCCGATCTCCTGCATGAGAGCGCCGTTGTACGGGATGGCTTCCATCACTTCGTACTTGTATGCCCACCAGTCAGTAAAAGTGGAAGCTCCGGCGCCATGCTCGGCGAGAATCTCAGCCACCTTGTAGCCCTCCAGGACATGCTGGAACGTCGCTATCCGAAAGCCGAAATCTTCGGCGATGCGCACCATCATCAGGATTTCATCCTGGCGGTAGGAGTGGCAGTGAACCAGTCGCTTGCCGTCAAGAATTTCCACCAGCGCTTCCAGCTCAAGGTCACGCCGGGGAGGAATTCTTCGCAGTACGCCGCTCTTCCCGCTCTTATATTCGGCCCACTCCAGTTGGTATTTTCGAGCTGCGATGAACGCATCCCGAATGATTTGATCCACACCCATGCGGGTCTGGGGATAACGGGTGGTGTGGTCATCGCCCCAGTTGGACTGTTTAACATTTTCTCCCAAAGCGAATTTGATTCCGGGTGGCGCATTCTTGTACAAAAGTTCTTCCGGTTCGGCGCTCCACCGCAGCTTGATGACGGCATTTTGTCCGCCAATGGGATTAGCAGAGCCGTGGAGAATATTAGCAGTAGTAAGCCCGCCTGCCAGCTCCCGGTAGATATTGATATCGTTGGGATTGAGGACATCCTGAATCCGTACTTCCGCCGTTACTGCCTGTGTACCTTCGTTAATGGAATTAGCGGCGCTGTGGCTGTGGCAATCAATAAGCCCCGGCGTCACGTGCTTTCCTCTGGCGTCAATAATAACTGCGTTTTTTGTGCTTCCCGTAATCTCCAGATTCTTGCCTATCCTCCGGATTTTTCCGTCGCGCACGAGGATGTCGCTCTCTTCCATAATTCCGCTTGGTCCGCAGGTCCACAAAGTTGCATTTTTCACCAGAACCAGTCGCGGCTGCTCGGGCGGAGCTTCAAGTCCGAAAGCGCCCTCGGGATAAAGCGGCGTGAGGTAAGAAGCTGTCTCGACGGCCCCTGATTTCTCTTCCGGCGACTCTTCCGGAGAGTGCTTCAGCCGGGCGTACCAGTTTAAGCTGGTCCCATCTGCCGCTACCGCTCGGCCTTCCATGTAGCCACCTTTTACAGTTCCTGAGAAACGGATTTGACCGGGGAAATCAATTGCCTTTCCGTTAAAGCGGAAAGTAACAAAGCCATGCTCCAATGAGAGCGAATCAAATGGAATCTTTGTGGTATCGTGTACGAACTGCCCGTCTGTTGTTTTTCCGGGGATCTTCCCAGAGAAGAGGAGGGAGTCCACGTGAATTTCCTCATCCACCTCCCAGTGGATCAGCCACTTGCCGTGAATATCTTCTTCCGGCTCCGGCTGCAGACGGAATTGTTCACCCTGAATCCACACTTCCATCACATCGGAATCGCTCTCAAAGTAATCGCCGTCTGTGATGGTGAGGTTAGCGATTTTCCCCGGTGCAAGCGTTCCCAATATGTGGGAGATTCCCAGCTTCTCGGCCGGAACGGTAGTAAGTGAAGCCAATGCATCATCTCGAGACAGTCCTCGCTCCACGCTCCGGCTCAGATTAGTGCGGAACTGCTTGCGCTCGCTCAGATCGGTGGAAGTGAAGGCAAAAGAGATTCCCGCTTGGCGAAGTCGCTGAGCGTTATCCGGCGCCTGATCCCAGTGACGGAGCTGGGCGTTGGAGTACTGAAGAGCCGATTCCCAACTGCTCACGTCTGGTGCCTCGGGAAAGTTGATGGGCAGGATAACGAACGGCTTCAGCTCTTTGATGGCATCCAGCCGCCGGTATTCGTAGCCGCTTCCCTTGAGCCAGAGGGGTAAGTCGAATTCTTCAGCGATTTTTCCGGATCTAAGTGCTCCCAGTTCGTTGTTGGTGCGGAAGCAGAAAGGTTGGCCGCTTTTCAAGAAATCTCCCAGAGCTGCCAGCGATTCGTCAAGTTCCGGCTGCTCGTTCTCATTGGGGAAGCGGCTGTAGGTCTCACCCGCGTTTTTGTACCACTGGGCATCGAGGAATGTCTGCCGGATAAGGGCAATAGCCCCCAGAAGCGAATTGGGATAGATGCTGTCTCCCCATCCGCCGTGTTCGAACGACATTACTTGCATGGGTACTTCTTGTTTGATGACGGAAGCAGCTGACCAGTTGCCTAAGTGGATTAGGGAGGATTTGCCCTGAAATATGCCGGACGGTGGTACTACCTGCGCCATTGTGAACCCCAGACTTCGTAGTTCTTTAAGGTCTTTCTCCTCAGGTGAATAGCCGTAGAGAGAGCTGAACTCAGGATGGACCTTTTCATTCCAATTCCGCAGGATCGTTTGGCTGCTGTCAGCTGCATCAGTTTCAGCCTCGAGGAACGGTTCGATGAATCCGGCATAGATTGTTTTGCCGGTCATATCCATTTCGAAGGCGTCAGCCGGCACGTTGGCAACCCGGCCAACCGATTCGATAAGCCCGTCGCGTATTACCAGTTCACCATCCTCAATAATCTTTCCCGGTTCGGGGATGAGTGTGGCATGCTTCAGGTAGAAGACTCGGGGAGTGTGCTCGTGCAGTCCCTCAGTGGGTGTGGTCTGGCTGAAGATATTGCTGTAGGAAAAAAAGAATAAAAGTAGAAGTTTTACTATGGATGAATTGGGGATTTGTCTCTTTGGCTCTCTTACCATTTGGTGATTAGCTCAGGACAATTGTATCATAGATTCAATTGTAAATAGTAAATCAAAAGTTTTTTCCGGTGAGATGTTCTTTTGTCAGTTCTCGCGTTAGGAAATCAAATGCATCATCCACAGTATCAGAAAAATGGAAAAGTTTAAGATCCTCTTTTGAGATGGTTCCATGTTCTGCCATCGCCTTGAAGTTGATGACGTCTTCCCAATACGGTCTGTCGAAAATCACGATGGGAAGTTTTTTTGTCATTTTGCCAGTTTGGACAAGTGTGAGCAGCTCCATCAATTCGTCTAAGGTACCGAAACCTCCTGGAAAAATAACGAGTGCTTTAGCAAGGTATAGAAACCAGAATTTTCTCATGAAGAAATAATGGAACTCCATATCCAAATCCTTGGTGACATATCGGTTTCCATGTGGTTCAAAGGGCAAGGAAATATTCAGACCGACGGCATATCCCTCTGCCTCACTGGCACCGCGAGATGCAGCTTCCATGATACCGCCGCCGCCGCCAGATGTGACAATGAATCTATGACTGGTTCCTTTTAGTCCTTTAGACCATTTAGTCAAGCGGTTTGCAAGTTCTCTCGCTTGTTGATAATAGTCGGCGAGTTTAAGCAATCCCTTCTTATCGGTAGCATTAGAATCCCGGATTTCTTTGGCTTCTTCCGGTGATGGAATACGAGCCGAACCGAAGAATACAATGGTATCCTTGATTTTATATTTTCTGAAAAGCCGGAGTGGGCCAAAATACTCAGACATAAGTCGGGAAGGACGACCTTCAGAACTTTTCTGGAATGTAAGATCCTCGTAGAATTTATCTCTTTTTCTGTTATTATTATTTTTCATAACTGGCAACTGGAAAAGATTAATAACGGACGCCACTTTAATATTATGTGGTGTTAAAGGCAAGGGAAACTGTAGTTTGGACTCTTGATAGATTAATATATTGGCTGGATAGTGTAAACCAATTAAATTTAGGAATATTATAGAGTTCATAGAGTCAAAGGTATTTTATTTCAAGATAATCCCAATGGAGGTAGTTAAGAATGGCTAAAATGAAAGTAGGTGAAATTTCAAAACCCCGTTTTGAGTTTAGGTCATTTGGACAAGGTTTTGATGGAGCTGAAGATCGGATGGCACGGCTATCGGTTCCAATTCCCGAGAAGTTGTGGGTACGAGAATCTGACGAGATTTACATTATGTCTCGAGCAAATGATAAAAATAACACGAAGATTCGCAATGAGAAAATGGATATCAAAACCTATGTTCAAACTAAGGATGGGCTTGAACAGTGGAATCCACTCACGAAGACAGAATTTCCTGTTTCAGCTGATTTCCTAAAAAGCGATATATTTCCTGCTTTTCAAGTGGATATGCCTGAGCTAGAAAAGAGTGAGTATTCCATGGATGAATTTCTGGCAATGGTGAAAGAACATCCTGATTTACAGGCTGTATCTGTTTTTAAGGAACGTTATGGATATATGGTAAATGACACAATTTGTGAAGTGGCATTTGTTCTGATTAATGGCGCTGAAGTTGTCACTATTAATTCAGAATCAACCGAGATTCCTGACGTTTTGAAAACACTAAAAGATTGCAAGTTGGAAGACTATGAAAACATCAGTTATCTTCAGACAATCAAACGTGTAATTGGGTGGATTGATAAACCGTTGGCAAGCTAATACGTAAAACGTAATCAGCTTCGTGAATTATCATAATTAATGATTACGTTTTAGATGGCAACATAATTAAGAGGATATAATCATGGGAAAAGAGATTGAATGCAAGTTTTTAGTTAAATCTTTGCCGGAAGGAATGAGCGGAACAACCATGCGTCAAGGCTATCTCCAACCGGAAAAGGAGCGGGCAGTTCGGATTCGTACGGTAGAGAAGGATGGCTCGAAAAAAGGTGTCCTCACTATCAAAGGGATGGGAGATGCCAGCGGTATGAGCCGGTACGAATTCGAGACTGAAATCTCCGTTTCGGATGCTGATCATTTACTTACTCTTTGCGACAAACCTCTCATTGAGAAGACGCGCTACAAGTATGACTTCGAAGGTCTCACGTGGGAAGTTGATGAATTTCACGGTGTAAACGATGGACTAGTAGTAGCGGAAGTGGAATTGGAAAGCGAAGACCAGCAATTCAACAAGCCGGATTTTGTTGGTGAGGAAGTGACAGGTCAGGTTAAGTATTACAACATGATGCTCCTGAAAAATCCATATACGACTTGGTAAAAATGGATTATTGGATTGAGTTTTATAAAACATTTATCCGAAATATCATGATGAAATCGTTATTCAAAATCTTTACATCACTGCTGCTGATCTCTGGATTGGTGTTCTATGTAGGATGTGAGGAAGATGCTACTACTACTGCTGATTTCCCAGACAAGCCCATTAAGATTGTAGTATATACCGGTCCCGGAGGTCTTATCGATATAACAGCGCGGAAATTCACTGCCGTAGCATATAAATATGTAGATGCCACTTTTGTTGTTGAGAACAAACCGGGCGCAGGCGGGATTGTGGCTTTAAAAAAAGTACTCCAAGCACCTGAAGATGGCTACACATTGTATGCATGTACAAAATCAAATATAGCCAAATTTGTTTTAGCTGGAGTTGGAAATTATGTAGACGCTTTGCATTGGACCGCCATGCTGATGGCTGATCCGGAATGTGTTATTACAAACAAGAAAAACTCCATTTATGAATGGCAAGCGATCGTTAATCATGCTAAAAACAATCCCGGCGAACAGAATTGGGTTGGTCCGGCTACCGGCGGACTAGATCATATTACGGCAATGAAGATATGGGATAAGTACAACATAGATGCAAAATGGATTCCATCAAAAAGTGGTGGAAAAGCGATTGCCGAATTGCTCGGCAAAAGGGGAATTGCCTATGTAGGAAATCCTCGTGATGCTCTTGGAAATCCCGATCTGTATATTGCTGCAGTTTCCAGTAGTCAACGTTTAAATGTATTTCCTGATACACCTACCTTTACAGAACTCGGGATGCCAGATTTGGAAAATGAATTCATGTGGCGCGGATTCGCCTTGAAAGCAGGAACTTCGCCTGAAATCATTGACTGGTATACCACTCTTTTCAAAAAAGTGACTGCTGATCCCGACTGGCGTGAATTTTGGAGTCGTGGGGGGATCGATGTGGAATTTATCGGTGGGGATGAATTCGCTGAAATGGTTCATGAGGATGTTGCCACATTTGAATACTATCTAAAAAAATCCGCCATCATATCTGATCCTGATATCAACGGACTGGCCAGATTTGCCCAAGGATATCCACTAATGGGTTTAATTATTGGATTAATCGTTATATTGATCCTGTTTGGTATAAGGATTTACCGGTCAAATTTAACTCATATTCTTGGAAGAGTAATGGTTATCGGTTTTTTCTTAATCGTTTCCACTGTGTTTTATCTACAATCTTTAATCTTTCCGATAAATAGCGTTATCGGGGCGGCGGCTGTTCCGCGCTTATGGATAACTGTCCTGATTCCCCTGAATTTATTACTCTTGGTGCGCACAATAAAAAGGCGGGAGGAAATAGGAGCCAGCGGTTCAAAAGTTAACCTTGTGCTGACATTCATCGGATTTCTGGTCGTGTACCTCATTGCAATRTTRKAWATCRKMTMYWWKMKCAGMAYANTTTRKAWTTRWWGYKRRWARWAMWWTATMTCTTGSWWAWRNANNTAWANTTAAAAATTTCGATTATTGTTGCAACGGTATGGGTTTTGTTTTCCTATATCGTTTTTTATAAAATTTTATTTGTACCCCTGCCAATGGGAGCATTTTTTAAAGGGTTGTTTTAAAGGAAATTCTGGATGGAATTACTAACAAATCTACAAGGCGGGTTAACCTATGTATTAGGTGTCGTTCCAATTTTAACCATTATTTTAGGTGTGAGTATGGGCATTATAGCCGGAGCCACACCGGGATTATCGCCATCTATGGGTGTAGCGCTTTTGGTACCATTTACTTACACCATGCCTCCAACATTAGCGCTGATTCTTTTGGTTTCGATTTATATTGCCGCCAATTACGGAGGCTCAATTACTGCGGTAACCATTAACGCACCAGGGACCCCATCGTCCGTAGTAACGTCCTTTGATGGATATCCTTTAACAAAAAAAGGCAAGCCGGGTATGGCACTGGGTGTTTCGTTAGTCGCGTCAACAGTGGGTGGAATTATCGGTACACTGATTTTGATCTTATTCTCGGGACCCCTTGCCAAGGTTGCACTCGATTTCCATCCTGCAGAATATTTCGCTTTGGCTATCTTTGGATTATCAACTGTTGCATCCCTTGGTGGTAAAAATTGGATCAAGGCGTTTATTGCAGCCATGTTTGGTTTACTATTGAACACAATCGGTATTGATCCAATTTCTGGTGTAAGCCGATTTACATTTGGTTTATCATTTCTATATGATGGATTCGCGCTGATACCGGCACTCATCGGCTTATTTGCTTTAAGCGAAATATTTAAACAACTGGAGCATGGGAATCTATCCAGCCGGGGAGCTACCGACAGCACCCAAGAATGGCCTACAATTGGAACATATTGGCGACTCAAGATCACAATCTTACGATCCTCGCTGATAGGTACAATTATCGGGATTTTTCCCGGAGCAGGTGCTACGATTGCCGCATTTATTTCTTATGATGTAAGTAAACGTTTTAGTAAAAAGCCTGATGAATTCGGGAAAGGCAGCCTTGAGGGAGTTGCGGCCGCTGAGGGTGCCAACAGCAGTTCGGTAGGTGGTGCTCTAATTCCATTGCTCACACTGGGTATTCCCGGAAGCGCCTCAACAGCTGTTCTGATTGGCGCCTTGATGATTCATGATCTTACACCGGGCCCGCTACTTTTTAAATCCAACCCTGAAATTATCTATGGATTGTTGGCCAGCCTCCTTCTGGCGAATGTCGTTTTGTTAGTTCTCGGCTTTTTTGGCAGTCGTCTCTGGATAAAAGTAACAATAATTCCTAAAACGATTTTATTTCCGGTGATTTTTGCCGTATCAATTATTGGCAGTTTTGCTGTCAGAAACTCTTTCTTCGATGTGGCGGCCTGCCTGGCTTTTGGGGTTTTTGGTTGGATATTAAGACGCTACAATTATCCGGTCGCTCCTATCGTTCTTGGAATGGTTTTGGGCAATATAGCTGAAACAAACTTTATTCGAGCGGTTATGATGGGTGGTTGGTCTGTTTTCTTTACTCGACCAACCAGTTTGATTATGCTTATCGTTGCGGTAAGTAGCTTCGCAATTCCATTAATACAAGCTCATAAAACGAAAAAGTAAATGCTCAAAAGCGCGCATAAAAAATAGTGCTAAGAATAAAAATGATTAACATTAGATTTATTAGATGAGTTCAATGAGTACTGCAAGAGTCGTGTTACTTTTAACATTTTTGCTCATGTCACCCTTAATGGCAGGAGGAAATGAAGTGACTTCGTCTACTATTAACTGGGGATTACTCATCATGAATCTGTTGGGYGGACTGGCTCTCTTCCTATACGGCATGTCAAAAATGAGCGACGGCATGAAAAAAGCCGCTGGCRACCGTATGCGKAACATTCTTGCAGCTTTAACAAAAAACAGAGTCATCGCACTTATTGTAGGCGCATTTGTAACCATGATTATTCAAAGCAGCAGCGCTACTACGGTTATGCTGGTCAGTTTTGTCCAGGCACAATTGATGTCTTATGCTCAAGCTCTTGGCGTTATAATGGGTGCAAATATCGGTACAACGATCACAGCTCAATTAGTAGCTTTTAAATTGACGGATTATGCTCTTGGGATGATCACCGTAGGATTCATTATGACGATGTTTTCCAAAAGGGAGACCTTTAAGCATTTTGGAGAGGCGTTGCTAGGTTTCGGCATTCTGTTTTTTGGCATGTATCTCATGTCGGATGCCATGAAACCGCTACGCGACTATCAACCGTTTCAGGATTTAATGATAGGACTTGAAAATCCATGGTTTGGTTTACTTATCGGCGCTCTTTTTACCGGACTAATCCAAAGCAGTTCTGCTTTCACCGGTATCGTTATCACCCTGGCCATGAATGGCTTAATCACGCTGGAAGCGGGAATTCCTTTGATTCTTGGAGCCAATGTCGGCACCTGTATTACTGCCGGGCTGGCAAGCATAGGAACTATACGCGATGCTAAACGAGTGGCAATTGCTCACGTGCTTTTTAATATCGGAGGTGTTTTAATTTTCATCTGGTTTATACCATATTTAGCTGATTTTGTCCGCACACTTTCTTCTGATACTCCCCGACAGATTGCCAATGCTCATACTATTTTCAATATTACTGTCGGAATCGTTTTTCTTCCGTTTACCACTCTTCTGGCAAAGCTGGTTTACAAAATTCTTCCGGATAAAGAAATTGAAAAAGGTGTTATCCCTACAACATGGCACCTGGATAACAGCCAAATATCTCATCCTGCTATTGCTATAGGACTGGTGCAGTCAGAGCTTTCCCGCATGACCAAGATTGTTKCCCGTATGCTTCGCGCKATCATTCATCCCTTCACGACAGATGATCCCGGAGAGGACGAAATTTACCTCAAGCTYTCCRTCTTGGAGGGGATTGATATGCGGGAGGACAAAATTGATTTCCTAGATGAGAAGGTCGTGAATTATCTGCTACAGATCGGTCGCCAGGAACTGAGCAACCAGCAGATGAGCGAAGTTTATGCCATGATATCCATCGCTAATGATCTGGAGAGCATTGGCGATGTTATTCATCGAGACATGTTGCCGTTGGTAGAAAAGAGGCGGCAGTTGGATAGTGATTTTTCCGAAGAAGGGAAGAAAGAACTGAAGGCTTATCACGTAAAAATG
The DNA here is from genome assembly GCA_002402135.1 of Fidelibacterota bacterium. GTDB lineage: Bacteria > Fidelibacterota > Marinisomatia > Marinisomatales > UBA2128 > UBA2128. The sequence continues at coordinate 58,244 of NVVH01000007.1, forward strand.
AGTAAGCAGATGAGCAGGCTACAAGACGCCCTCAGCGAAATGGATCCGGCTATGGCGAAAAAGATCCTACGCAAAGAAGAGAAGTATGTGATACTGGAATCAGATTTTCGTATTCGACATGTAAAACGCCTTCGCGATGAAATGGAGGAATCACTGGAGACCCATGAAGTCCATGTGGAGTTCCTGGACCTGCTGAAACAGGTCAGCGTTCACTTRGCAAAYATCGCTAAGACTATTATGGAGATWGAGAGTAGTGAAGGTGAGAATGAAAAGGAKATATAAAATGAAGACTATGAGAAAGATTTTGCAAATACCTATTCTAATTATGTTTATCTTTGTTACAGGATTTTCTTCGAGTCCTCTAAATGAGTTTAAACTGAATTCCAGTGAATACAAGCTGTTGTTAGCTCCCACAAAGTTCGATGATATTGATCAGGGGTTCCGGGATTACTGGGCAATTGTTAAAACCGTGGCAGAAGAGCAGGGTATTCCTATTACAGAAAGTGAACATCCGTACAAGATAAAGCGCAAAGAGATCTCTTTCTTCGATACACAGAATCTTGACCTWAAGAAAAACGGTTACATGCTACGTCGGAAAAACAAGTACAACAATGGTCACAGAATACCTGGTTCGGAGTTTTCGTTGAAATTCAGGAGTAAACGTCTTAAACTCGCCGCCACTGCTGATGTGGTCATTGGTGAAGGATACACTCCCAAAGATGAGAAGATCGAACTGGAGTCTGACATTGTCTATTTCACCAAAGTAAACGGTGGGAAAGAGATTACTTATTCTGTTCAGAATCCTGTTGAACTAGATGAATCTCAAAGCTTTAAAGTGGGCGAAATCGCCAAGGTTTATCCCGTACTGTCTTCCTTTGATTTACCAGAGGATGCTGAACTTGGACTGGTAGCTGGCGTTTCGGCAGAAGAGAAGATGATACGACCGGGCAAGTTTGAGTTTGGAGACGGATTGAAGGGTAGAGTTGATATAACTGTCTGGATTGTAGAGTTAGGTGGTGAACAGGTAAAGATACCTGAGTTCTCATTTGATCACCCTTTTCCTGAAGATCGTGAGTATTCTGAAGAAGCATTGAGAAAGTGCACGACATTTATTGAGAAACTGCAGGAAAAAGCACCCGAATGGGTTGTTCCCGGAAAACTGAAAGCAGCGTATCTTTTTGAAAGTGCTATGCAAAATAGAGGAAAAAAATAAGGAATGAGAAATCTCTTTTCATGGTGGAAGACAGGGGAAGATAAACCTCGTTTTTCAGATCAGACTAATCAAGCAGAATTAAAACAACATCTGCAATGGCATGAGTCAAAGGTTTATGAACGTAAACGAAAAAGTGTTTTATGGTCAGTAGTTTTAGGTTACGGTATTTTCTATATCGGTAGGTTGACTCTTTCAGTGGCTAAGGCTCCCATGGTTGATTCAGGGATTCTCGACACAACTCAATTGGGAATTATTGGCTCTCTTTTATTTTATACCTACGCTTTTGGCAAACTGACCAACGGTTTTCTATCTGATCGGGCAAACATTGCCAAATTTATGTCTACCGGGCTAGGTGTATCTGCTGTTATGAATCTATTTTTTGGATTTACATCGGTGTTTTGGATTTTTGGARTTTTGTGGGCTATCAATGGCTGGTTTCAATCCATGGGTTCTGCTCCAGCAGTGGTGAGTGTTACCCAATGGTTCAGCTCAAAAGAGAGAGGAACGTATTATGGTATATGGGCTGCTTCTCATAATATAGGAGAAGGTTTAACTTTTATCGGAACAGCCTCAATTGTCGCCCTTTTTGGCTGGCAGGCAGGTTTTATTGTACCTGGAGTAATCTGTTTCATTGTTGCAATAATACTTTTTTTCTCCCTCCAAGATCGCCCAGAAACCTATGGATTACCGAATGTATCGGAATACAAGGGTGAGGTTTCTACCAAGAAGAAAACCAAGAAATCCATCAAGGATTTCCAGTTAGATGTTCTAAAGAGCCCGATTGTGATCAAGATCGGTCTMKMARSGACTTWCTNNNTWKMYRYWGKRCSCWMTGMTNATCCMNTAGSNTRKKNACCSTNCWKWTNASAGMAMGNNAAKGKSNNCWYWKMKKRRTRGAKSCTSNRSWCSRTAAWKRKGATNGCSNCCAWTWTTGGWSYNAKMRRAGCAATATTCTCAGGTTGGTTTTCTGATCACTTTTTTAATTCCAAACGGAGCCATCCGGCTTTAATTATGGGTCTGATTCAAGTCGCAAGTTTAATATTTATATATCTCCTCCCATCTCAGAATAAGTGGATGAGTATTTTAGCATTTAGTATTTTCGAATTTTCCTTGGGTACTCTTGTTGTCTATATCGGTGGACTTTGGGCAGTTGATCTTCTACCCATCAAAGCAGCTGGATCTGTAAAAGGAATCGTGGGGATTTTTAGTTATCTTGGAGCAGCTACTCAAGACTGGATTAGCGGACTTTTAATTGACAGCRGTAAAACCACTGTAAATGGTATTGATTCTTATAATTTTGACGTTCCTTTTATATTTTGGATTGGGGCGGCAGTTGTGGCACTGCTTATTCCGTTAACATTGTGGAAAACTAAACCACAAGAATGAGATTTCTAATTTACTGGAGGGTAAAATGAACCTGAAGAYAAAGTTACAGATTAGTATGGCCGTTATTTTATTAAGCGGACATTATATATCTGGTCAGACTATAAGTGTACAATCGGAAAGCGGTCTGAATATCACCTTTGGTGGTGAAGTGGAGATGGAGTTTGTTGATGTGGAAGGCCCCGGTGGTTTTACAAATCAGGATTTGACCTATCAGAAAGTGGATATCCGTAGCCCGCACATGCGGATTGACAAGGCCATTCTCTCCACCAGAATTGACTACAGCGAGAACTTATATTACAAGTTTGAACTTCGGTTTGGAGACAAGAAAGCAAATGTAGATAAACATTATGCGCGGCTGACATTGCCTTCTCTGGGAACTCGYCTGGAGATYGGGAARAATAAACCTATGATTGCAACTAAACGTCATACTGAGGGTTACCCCCTTATCGGTACTGCCTTCTGGAAAGGTCGGGAGTATCATATTACCTCCGAAACTGAACTGAACATTATGGACAACATAAATTTGGAACTAGGTCTCTCTTTTGCCATGAAACGGCCTATTGGTACAGAYGATGCCGCTGAAGATAAATCATTTAAAATGATGGTTTATGGAGATTATGACGACAAAGATGGGCAGACGTTTGAGTACGGCGGTATGTTTGGTTTAAAGGCATTTGGATTAAGCGCCAAAGGATGGTATTACACTGGTGCTCTTATGGATGATTTTGATTGGAAATACGCTCTTGGAGGATTGCCGGGTTACGATGATGTTGCTGATGCATACAACGACGGCGTGATGAGTGATTTAACTCATTGGTGGTACGGGGGCCGAGCAGGTTTTGATCGTGGTGACATTCATTTGAGTGCAGAGTTTATCAAAGCACAGGACGGTCTTTTACCCCGCAACGGCTATTATGTGGAAGGATCATATAGAATRAATTATTTTAGGTTTCTTCCAGTCCAATWTATAGAACCTGTAATCCGTTATGGAAAACTAAATATGGAAAGACATCCACCTCAGTTGGCGGATCCAGAAACGTGGGACAGAACCATGACTACTATTGCAATTCTAGCGCCTTTTAATGAATTTGTGTTAATCAAGTGTGAATACTATATTCTGGATGAAGTAACGGGTGGGAGTAATCCTGAAGATAAATTTGTCAAAGATGATCAAYTTTTAATTCAARTTAGGTACGAATTTTGATAGGATTGAATGRTAAGAACTTAAGCTGTGACAATTCYGGCTTATGGATCAAAYGAAAAACGAGAATAATACAAGACTCTTACAATAAAGGAGGAGATAACAATGGATAAGTTATTCAAAGTCTTTACATCACTGCTGCTGATCTCTGGATTGGTGTTCTATGTAGGATGTGAGGAAGATGCTACTACTGCTGCTGATGATGAGGATGTTGTAATTACGTACGACAGTTTTGACATACAGGCTGTCATGTCACTCAGTGCTGGTGAAGATGCAAACGCCGAGATAGTCCGCACAGTACCTGGTTCGGATAATCAAGCTGTATTCGTCTCTTCGGCAGTTAACCGTCTGACCGTAATTGACTACACGCCAACCAGCTTTGCATTTTCGGCTGACTACGATCTTGACCCTAATTCTGCCACGGCAGAGATGACTTCACTTGATGTATCGCCACAGATTGGCGGCGAAAACTATGTGGCGGTCTGCGTAGCTGAAACGGACTGTGGCTTAGGTAAAATCATGTTTGTGGAATTATCTACAGGGACTATCGTAAGCGAAGTTACAGTAGGTTATAATCCAGATGGTACCGCTTTTACAAAAGACGGTTCCTACCTGATTGTAGCCTGTGAAGACGATCGTGAGGATCGGCCTTGCAAGCCTGAAGACAGGTGGGGCGGCAGCGTATCCATCATTGATTTGACCAGCGGAGTAGCTAACGCAAGTTTGCTTCTCGATTTTCCTGTGGCTTGGGATGATGAATCTGAACCGGAGCATTGCGAAACATCTTTAGATGGTACGGTTATTGTTTCTATTCAGGAGACAAGCCAGATCCTGATCTTTAATGTGTCTGATGTAACTTCCGATACCATTAGCAGTTACACCGTGGTAGATTTGCCAAATGATGGCGGTACAAGTGACGACGGTGAATCTGTAGAAGGAGAACCTGATGGCCTTTTTATCTCACCAGATGGAACAATGGCGTTGATCTCAATGGAGCGCAACGGCACATTCCAGATGATGAGCCTGCCTGATGGTGCTATGTACGGCAATCCTTATATTATGGAGGCTGACCTGGCGGATGGATGGCAACGGGATGATCGATCTTACAAAAAGCGTACAGAACCCGAAGAGTGTTCATTGGTAGAGCAGGATGGCAAGCTCTATGCTGTTTTTGCCATGCAGGAAGCACACGCTGTGATGGTCTATGATGTGACAGACCCTGCGAATCCTGTTTATGATTCAATCGCTCCGGCAGGAATTGCCTGGGAGGAAGACAACGGCATGGAAAAGAGTACAATCGGTTCTGAAGGTCTGGGCATGCATCCGACAAATGGTATTGCATTCTCAGCCAATGAGCGTGAAGGCAGTATTACTATGTTTACTGCCCAGTGGGCCAGAGAGTAAGTAGTTATTTATAATTGTTAGCAATATGTATCAGGGCCGGCCTCGGTCGGCCCTGATACAACTATTGTGAAAGAAAATTGGTTGTACACWACCATSTAGAGGAATACTATTGTTAAATAGGAAGTCTATCCTCTTYWTTGTTGTAGCTCTGTTTTATTCTATTTTATTCTCGCAGGACAATTCTGGTAGMTTTCCCTTAATGGATTTAACTGCTGAAATAGAACCGTTGGGCATTGTTCCCTATCCCCAGGACGGTTACGGCAGGGGTTCCGATCAACTGGCACAGCCGGATGATGTAGAACTACTAGCAGATGGCTCCATGATCGTGAGTGATGTGGACAACAATCGGATACAGCATTTTTCACCAGCTGGTGAATTGATTCGATCCATAACGGCCGAAGATCTGGGGTTGGAAGAAAGTGAGATCATCCCCACAGGTGTTGCARAAGACAGTGAGGGGTATATATATGTTACCCTTGAAGGTGTGGGACGGATCGCTAGATTTAGACCTGATCTTACTCTTGATCAATTCATTGGTAGGCCCATTACAGTTTCTGCTGAGGAGTATTATCAACCGGAGAATGATGGCGGTCTCATAAAACCTCAGGGGTTAATTGCCGCAGCAAATGGTGACTTGTATGTCATMGATATGGCCAAGAAAGTGTTCAAGACTGGTGAGAAGAGGAACTTTGGGTTCAGAAAGTTTAAGAAATTTGAGAAAGAGGGACGTATTACCTACGAATACGATCGGAGTTTTGCTCAAACACAGGAAATAACGAAAGTTATGCGCAAGAGCGAGGGGATGACCATYAGTGAAGACCAGACTACCCTCTACATTGCTGAAGAGAAACCTTATCCAGGACAGTTTGGCAACATGACCAAGAAAAGATACATTGCCGCCTTCGATCTGGAGAGCGGTCGCTTTCTGGACAGACTAATCGGTGTAACCATAGAGAATGATTCCATAACAGGTGGGTATTTCAATGATTCAGTGGAAGGACTCTCTGTATTTGGTGAGCATCTAATAGCGGTGGATGAAAAAGCGGGACGAATCTACTTCTTTGATATGAATTCCGGAGATTGCAGGGGTTTTCTGGGAAAACGGGCTTACTATTACTGTGATGATCATTCAGACTGTGTCATTGAGGGGATAAACTATAATGAGCAGACCATCATTGCCGGAGAAGCTTTGCCTCACTTGAAAAATAACTGGCATAAGAATGAACTGGCGTCTCCGGATGGTGTATCTGCAACTGTTTTGAAAGATGGGTCCAAGAGATTGGCTGTGGTAGATCAGTGGAACTCGCGTATTATAATGTACGATCTTGACGAGATTTTGCAAAAATTCTGACTGCATCACAATAATCTACACATCATCCCATAAACAAAAACCCCCGCTACTGCGGGGCTCTTGCTTAAATCCTATCCCTTTGGGTGGGGTGATGGTGGCATAGAAGAAGTAATTAAGTACCGGCTATTCCTGACAGAATCCAGTAG
>NVVH01000037.1 GCA_002402135.1 Fidelibacterota bacterium
AACTCAGTTCTCCTGAAGACGCCCCGGAATCTATTACCTATGATATAACGCTTTCAAAAAATAACAGTACAATGACTCTGGTTATCAAACCAGATACAGAATTAATTACATCTCTTGCTATTTTTCTCGGCGAGGCTTTCCTTTTCCTTCCTGTTTTTATCTTTCTCAATGGCAAACAGGCGAACATGCGAGATGTCTTCAGGCTCAAACCGATTTCCTCTTCCGTCATTCAAGCTACCATTATACTCTCTTTCGGAATTACTTTTGTTGTGGATGAACTGGATCGGTTAATAGGCATTATCCTTCCTCCTCCGGATTTCTACTCAGGCTTGATAGATAATGTCCAGATGGAAAATCCGTTAGCGCTGTTCATTTTATTCGTCGGGGGAGTTGCTGTAGCCGCTATTGTTGAAGAAATGATTTTTCGAGGATTCCTGCAGCAGCTTCTAGAAAAAATATGGGGAGATGTAACCAAGGCCGTTCTRGTAACTGCTCTCTTTTTCGCTGTTATCCAYTTTAATTTRTGGTGGACWATCCARATMTATTTTCTYGGTGTYCTTCTTGGRTATTTYGCATGGARAACKAATTCWGTTTTCCCCGGCATGATACTTCACGCAATTAACAATGCCCTAGCCATGATTTTTGCAAATTGGGGTTATATGGCTGAACCATGGTATAGCTGGAAAGGACATGTTCATCCAATAATCCTYCTTTTAGCTATCGGCCTGATATTCTATGGATACAGTCGTTTTGATAGTGCTGTAAAGCAATCATCCAGACAGTTGGAGCCACTGTCATGAATACGATTAAGGGTAATAGGTCTGAGATGCTTCACGCTGAAGTAAATGTTTTACTAGTCACCTTCAGAAGACTTCTCCGTAGACGGGCTCGTACAAACTTGGAAAAACTGGCACTAAAAACTCATCCGGCTGACCTTGCACTTCTCTTCCGCCACTTTTCTGATGAAGAGCGGCTACAAGTATTTATCATTATCCAGAAAACTGATATAGTCGGCGAATTTCTGACTGAATTAGATGAATCCATTGTGCAGACACTTCTGGAACCTCTCGATGCTGAACGAGTGGCTGTCCTCCTCGAARAAGTAAGTTCTGACGACAGGGCGGATATTYTAAACCTACTTCCTGAAGAGAAGGCAAGTGCCATACTTAAGGCATTCGACAGAGAGGAATCAGAAGAACTCGAAGAACTCATGTCATATGCTCCCGATACTGCGGGAGGRATTATGTCTGTCGATCCTTTTTTCTTACCAGAAAGTACTACCGCAACAGAGGCTGTTACTCATATCCAATCATCCGAAGATGCTGAAATGGTATTTTATCTTTATGTCACTGACGAAAATGAAAAATTGACAGGCGTAGTCTCCCTCCGTGATCTTGTTGTCGCACCATCAGGTAAAACACTGGGATCAATCATGCAATCCAATGTGGTTTCAGTTACAACTGATACTGATCAGGAAGAGGTTGCCCGGCAGGTATCACAATACAACTTGCTGGCTATACCTGTAGTAGRTGCTGATAATACACTCTTAGGAATTGTTACGGTGGATGATGTTGTGGATGTCATCCGAGAGGAAGCAACAGAAGACTTTCTCAAGATGGCCGGTATCGGGAAGGATCGAGAGATTTTGATGAAATCCACATGGGAAAACGCCCGACTGCGYCTGCCGTGGCTTTTCGCCAGCTGGATCGGCGGGACCGCCGCAGCTTACATCATAGGTTGGTATCAGGATATGCTCATGAGTATGGTTGCGCTGGTGGCTTTCATTCCCGTAATCGTGGGGATGGGTGGTAACATCGGCACCCAATCCTCCACAATCATCATACGCGGATTTGCCACCGGAAGAGTACAGCTTGCTCAGGTGGGAAAGATAATCCTCAAGGAAATACGAGTGGGTGTTCTACTGGGAGTTTTTTACGGAATCCTTCTCGGAATTGTCGCATATCTTAAATTCATCGATATAGGTGAACCAATTAGACTGGGACTGGTAGTTGGATTTGCCATTTTTGCTTCCATGCTAATTGCTACATCTATCGGAACACTGGTTCCCATATTCCTGAGAAGGCTCAATATAGATCCTGCCATCGCTTCAGGACCTTTTGTTACTACTTCAACAGATGTGCTCGGTATCCTACTCTATTTCATCATCGCTAACTCACTACTTCAGACACTCTAGAGAAATTTGCTGGGAACAATATTCCTAGTTATCATCGGCCTTTACTGTGCTACCCTTCTGTTCTTTTTTGCGGGTTTGTTCAAAAAAGGAGGAAGACAATCAGTTTTAAAACCCTTTGTTTCAATTGTTATTCCTGCAAAGAATGAGGCAAAGAATATTGTCAATATCCTGAATAATCTTTCGCAGCAAACATACCCGGAAGATCTATTTGAGGTAATCGTAGTTGATGATAAATCCCAAGATTATACGGCAACGATCGTCAATGATTTCATGGGCAATATCTCTAATCTCCAGCTTTTGAGTACAGCAGGAGTTGAGTCTTCTCTTCGATATAAGAAACATCCTCTCAATCTTGGCATCCGTAAATCTCAAGGAGAAATACTTCTCTTAACCGATGCGGATTGCACTGTTTCTTCCAACTGGATTKCGGCAATGGTGTCCTCTTTTACKGAGAATGTGGGRATGGTAATCGGTTACTCGGAAGCTTCCCCGGTTCGCACAATTACTCAGAAATTGGAAGCATTGGACTTCCTAATGCTCTTGAGTGCCGCTCGAGGATCTGCCGCTCTCGGAGATCCTTACGCCTGTACCGGACARAATCTCGCCTACCGACGTCAGGCATTCGATGCAGTGGAAGGCTTTTCTGCATTCGCTTCTCAGGTTGGCGGAGACGATACACTTTTAATGCAACAGATTAAGCGGYAAACATCGTGGGAAATTGTGTTTTCCCCAGATCCTGACAGTTTTGTGAAAAGTACACCTCAGGAGACAGCATGGGGTTTTATAACACAGCGGATCCGCTGGGCAWCAGACACACTCCAAGTATGGAAAACAGATCCTCTTTTTTTTGGAATTATCGTGGTGACATTCTTGGCTAATCTAYTTTCGTTAACTTTTCCCTTCATGCTCTTTAATAACCCTCTATTAATACCTATTGTCTGTTATGGACTATGTGCAAAATTCGCTGTTGAAGGTGCAGTYATGCTGAAAGGAACTTCTTTCTTCAATCGTCAAGAACTTAGATCTGTCTATCTATTGTGGTTCTTGCTGCAGATTCCTTACATTACTTTTATGGGACTCCTCAGTTTCTTTGGCAATTTTCTACCATGGGGAGGAAAACAGAATCGATGATTTTGCTGACCATTATTATTATACTCTATTTCATTTTATTAATTTGGTTTGCCATGGGGCTGCTGAATGATAACAAAATTAAACACGAACAGAAAAATCTTGGGRCTCCAGATGTCTCTGTATTAATGGCAGTACGAAATGAAGAAAAGAACTTGGGTGAACTACTAGATCAATTGAAACATCAGGATTATCCTGAAGATAAGTATGAGATTATTGTAGTGAACGACAGATCAACTGATTCCACCGGCGCTATAATTTCAGAACAGTGCGGAAGGGATAAACGTATTAATTGTATTACAATTGATCGTGTTCCTACAGGTTGGGCTCCCAAAAAATGGGCTCTCAACAGTGCTGTCGAAGCATCCAACGGAGAAATTCTGCTGTTCACAGATGGAGACTGCAGTGTAGAAAAATCGTGGATTACCACGATGATTTCAAGTTTCTATGATAAGAAAGTCGGAATGGTCGCAGGCCCCAGCCCGCTTRAATCAACCAGCTCCGGAATTCTAGGGGATATGTTGCTCCTGGACTCCATGGCACAAGATGCTCTTGCTGCAGGAGCTATATCAAGAGGAATTCCTCTTTCCTGCAGCGGGCGGAATCTCGCAATCCGACGTAAAGCTTTCGATGCTGTTGGCGGTTATAAAGATACAAAGGACATATTATCTGGAGATGATGATCTCCTCATGCACAGGTTAGCAGGAAATGGTTGGAAAATTAAGAACATTCTAATTCCGGAATCAATGGTCACGAGCCCTCCGCCATCTACGCTTGGGGCTTTTGTCAAACAGCGACTTCGATTTGCATCCAAGGGACTACTTTATTACGGAATGCCGGATACAAATCTTGTATTCCGGATGATGCTCCCTTTTCTCTGGGCCGTTAACCTGTCCGTCTTAACTGGACAAGTGATAGCTATATGGACTTTCAGGGCAGAATGGTTATTACCTTGGTTTATCAAGATGATGGCTGACGGGATTTTACTAGGTCTCTCAAGCCGGCTCATGAAACGACAATTTTCACCGGTTTCATTTTTTATGGCTGAAATATGGCACAGTTCGTATGTTGTAATTTTCGGTGCTTTAGGTCCACTACTTCCCGTTCAATGGAAAGGAATATCTCAAAAAGATCTTAGCTAGAAATGAGTGCTTCAACTTGAGGAATTGATATTTTATTAATAGGAGRTTTTTATGGAACAKAAAACTCAAAACAAAAACAGAAAGAAACCCRGAAAACGAAAAGGAATGTTTATTGCATTGATTCTTGTTCTKCTCTTGATTCCACTCCTTGTTTACTTAGGAGTACCGAAAGAGATAGTAGCATTCGTCACTTTAGTCCTGGGCCTTCTGACTAAAGCATTTGCAGGATTTGCTGCACTGATTGCCATGATTCCCATCATTGGACCTCTCGTTGTAAAAGTTCTATCCATCCCCTTTTTCTGGCTKGTRAACTCACTGGGTTACTTTGTATCAATACTKGCTATCAAAAARGGCTACACACGGCAAGTTGTAAATTCTCGCGTGTTGACACTGTCAGTTTTAGTGGGGATAGTAATAGGATATATATTGGGTAATGTCCTTCCTCTCTACTAATTCTGGATGAGAGTTTATATTTACTCACTGTGTCTGAARTAATCTTGAAGGCTTTTTACCTCTAACCCTCTTTGTTGTTGTGTCCKGATTCCCCTTACTGCAGCTTCTGCAGCAGARAGTGTTGTAATCRCCATGATCCCTTTCTGAATACACGTCCGTCCGATRGCTTCTTCGTCGTATCGGGATTGCTCCCCAAGGGGTGTATTGATCACCAATTGAATTTCTCCATTCTTGATACCATCCACAACATTTGGCCTACCTTCCCCCACTTTGAAAATCTGGTGAGCGGGGATCCCGTTTCGATTCAATTCTCGTGCTGTCCCAAAAGTAGCAGTTATTTCAAAACCCATCTCAGACAGATCCCGGGCGATAGGAATTGCATTCATTTTATCCTGATCATTGACTGAAATGAAAACTTGTCCRYTTTCYGGTAATGCACTCCCAGCGCTTATGGTCGCTCGCAGGAATGATCCTCCRAATGTGGACGATATCCCCATCACTTCTCCRGTAGAYTTCATTTCCGGACTCAARAAAATGGACTCTTYAGGAAATTTATTAAASGGAAGYACGGCTTCTTTTACYGCAATATGKCTAATGTCATCCCACGGMTTYAAMTYCATACCYTTCAACTTTTCTCCAACARCCAGCTTYACMGCWATYCGCGCCAAAGGTACATTCGTAGCTTTACTTACAAAAGGAACCGTCCTGCTGGCTCTTGGGTTCACTTCCAGCACATAGACCTGATTATCTTTGAAGGCAAATTGAAGATTGATGAGCCCTTTCACGTTTAATTCCAAGGCGAGCGATTTTGTAATCCGAACAATATCTTCCATGGCATCGCTGGAAATGCGATAGGGCGGTAACACACAGGCGGAATCCCCAGAATGGATGCCAGCTTCTTCGATATGCTGCATGATTCCACCAATATGGACTGTTTCACCATCGCATAGAGCATCCACATCAAACTCAAAGGCATCTTCTAAAAATTCATCAATCAGAATTGGATGCCCTTCCGTCACATCTGCAGACCTTGCAATGTAGTCAATCAGTTGTTCCTTAGAATAGACGATTTCCATAGCTCGCCCTCCAAGCACATAACTGGGGCGTGTCAATACAGGATATCCGATCCGTTCAGCAGCTACAACAACCTCATCAAGTGTTCTACCTGTACTGTACTTGGGACATGTAATCTCAAGTTTATCAAGAATGCTGCCGAACTTCTCTCGATCTTCTGCGAGATCTATACTTTCGGGTGAAGTTCCGACAATCGGCACTCCGGCATCTGCCAAAGCATTGGCAATTTTCAGAGGTGTCTGTCCRCCAAACTGTACCACCACTCCGTCCGGCTTCTCAAATTCCACTATGTTGAGCACATCTTCATAGGTTATGGGCTCGAAATAAAGGCGATCCACTAAGTCGAAATCTGTACTCACCGTTTCAGGATTGCAGTTGACCATGATAGTTTTATATCCCAAGTCCTGAAGGCCAAAAACCGCCTGTACGCAACAATAGTCAAACTCAATCCCCTGTCCAATGCGATTGGGGCCGCCGCCTAGAATCATCACCTTTCCAGAGGATCCCCGAGACTTACCTTCCAGAGGAGTTATCTCATTTTCTTCATCATAAGTGGAATAACAGTAAGGCGTTTGTGCTTCAAATTCTGCGGAGCAAGTGTCCACAACTTTGTAGGAAGGATAAATATTTTCCTTTTTTCGTTTGGTGCGGACTTCTAATTCTGTTTCCCCTGTCATTCGGCCAATTTGCTTATCAGAAAAACCGTTCTGTTTCAATTCACGTAGAGACTCTGCATGTAACGTTTCAACATTATTCATAATAGTTATCTGTTCAATTTGGCGTAAAAACCATGGATCTATTTTGGTCACATTGTAGACATCATCAACTGATTCGCCTTCAAGAAATGCTTGACGTACTTTCAGCAATCGAAAAGCTGAGGCGTATCGCAAGGTGGACATATCCAATGAACGTGCCCGACTCACATCTAAATCCCCTTCAGCCGGCGGTTTCGGTTCCAATCCATCCAACCCTACCTCTAACGATCTGAATGCTTTTTGCAGGCTTTCYCGAAATGTCCGCCCGATAGACATCACYTCACCCACGCTCTGCATCTGCACACCTAAATGCCCTGAWGCAGAGGGGAACTTCTCRAAATCAAAACGGGGAACYTTTGTTACCACATAATCMATAGTTGGCTCAAATGCCGCCAGTGTTTTTCCGGTGATATCGTTCGGAAGTTCATCCAGCGTGAAACCCACTGCCAATTTAGCGGCTACTTTTGCAATTGGGAATCCGGTTGCTTTACTGGCMAGAGCAGATGATCGGCTTACCCTTGGATTCATTTCAATAATAATCATACGACCATCTTCAGGATTAACGGCAAACTGTACATTGGATCCGCCCGTTTCAACTCCTATAGTTCGTAGACAAAGTATGGCCCAGTTCCGCATCTGTTGGTATTCCTTGTCCGTGAGTGTCATGGCCGGCGCTACAGTTATGGAATCGCCGGTATGCACTCCCATGGGATCAACATTTTCTATGGAACAGATAATAATAGCATTATCCGCTCTGTCCCGGATGACTTCCARTTCGAATTCCTTCCATCCAAGCAGTGACTCTTCCATCAGTACTTCAGTTATGGGGCTAGCACTTAGTCCATTCTCAAGCAATTCCTGAAACTCTTCACCGTTGTAGACAACAGACCCGCCAGTGCCACCCAATGTAAAGGATGGACGAATTATAATAGGAAAGYTCATTGTTTCAAGCAGCTCTTCCGCTTCCTCCCAGGAATGGACAAATCCACCTTTTGCGGTGGTAATAYCTACCGCATCCATGGCTTCCTTGAATTTTTCCCTGTCTTCTGCCTTTTCGATGGCGTCCACCTGCGCACCAATTAACTGAACATCATAATCGTCCAGTATTCCTTTCTTGTGCAGGTCCATAACCAAATTCAGTGCAGTCTGACCCCCGACTGTGGGTAAAATAGCATCCGGCTTCTCTTTTTCTATTACAGCGGTAACATAATCAGGAGTTATTGGCTCTATATATGTGGCGTCAGCCAAGCTAGGATCTGTCATGATAGTTGCAGGATTAGAATTCACTAAAATAACACGATAGCCTTCTTCCTTAAGTGCCCGGGCAGCTTGTGTACCGGAATAATCAAATTCGCATGCCTGTCCTATCACAATTGGACCGGCACCCGGAATCAGAATTGATTTTATATCCTTACGTTTAGGCACTTCTATTTCTCCAGGAATATTTCATCCTTTAAACCTATGTTGATTTTATAATTGTGGAACTCCATTCGTATTCTGCCCATAGCATCTGATACTCCTTCGGTGAAATCATGTCGATCTCCTAAGGGTCCCTCAGATGGCCGCCGGTATGTCATCCCCCTAAGCAAAGATGTGTAGATCAGAATCTCGGTTACCATAGGCAGGTAGATACCTTCATTATGCTCTGCATAAACAGACGAAACTGAAAAAGCTTGAACGGAATCTATAACTGTCTCTATATAGCCAATTACCCATCTCTCGCTGTCCACCCATATTGTGATAATTATCTCTCTACCAAATTCTGCCCCACCTCCGTGCCAAGAGCCAGTATTCAAGGAATCAGGATTAATTGTTCCTGTCAATACCCAGTATATCCTTTCGCCGCGAMTGTCTTGGCGGAGCATACGGGCAGAATCCAATTGCGCTAAAAGCTCCACACCTGATCCCCCTAATCCGGTTTTAGGGACAATTGCAAATCCGGCAGCCTTAATTTTAATCTTATCCGGTTGTTTGAAATAGAATTGAAGCTTTTTACTGGGCATACGTATATGAGGCATATCCACTTTTAGTCCAATGGTTACTGAGTAGTCTTCTACTTTCTGGAATTGACTACTAACGTTTTGAACGATATCCTCTACAGTGGGAAGTTCCGGTTCACCGGCTCGAAGGACGCAAACCACACAGAACARGATAASCCAAATTCTTCTGTACGATATTCTAATCATGTACGAATATCCTTGCGCAGAAATACKGCAAAACCGATACCTGAGAACGCCGTCGCGTAGAGTCCCAGTATCAGAAGACTTTTACCAATCTCATCCCATGGAATTGGATCACGGAAGGCAAGGTTCCAGATATCAATATAATCCGTGAAGAGATAGGGACTAAGATTTTCAAAAAGATCAAGCGGTATTGTTGCAATTGCAAGTCCGATTATCACGATGGCCATTGATCCAATGACTGGACCGATGCCGTTATTTACCATAGCTGAAAACATAAAACAGAGAGAAGCAACTGTACAGAGAGCAACTGTAGCCAAAATAAAGGCGAKGGTAAATCGGGGCCAAGCCAATTCAGCTGATAGAATTAAAATACCGTCATCAAAGACAACCAGATCGCCGGTACCTAACCAGATTGTACCTAACCCAAGACTCATTAGAGCAAAGAATCCAACTAGTGCCAAAGTGTAGAGATAGGTTGCCAACAGCTTAGAGAGCATGATCTTCATTCTCGAAACCGGCCGTGTGAGATAAATTCGGAACGTCCCGGCGGCCCCCTCACCAGCCACTACATCACCTGCTACCAGAGTCACYAGAAATGGAATATGTACCCAGAGGAAATTCATCACAAAGTAGGTGGCGAGGAAACCGTTGAACACAGAGCCGACAATAATAAAGCTCCCCTCGAGCTGACGGGTCATATCGTCGTGTATCTCACTTCCGCCTACACTGAATCCCCACATAACGAGAGGCATAAGAACGGCAATGGCTATAAATCCTATGAAGCTCCGCCACTTTGAAGAAATCTTGATCAACTCATTCTTGATCAGTGATATCATCAGCTTCAACTGTCTTGGTCACCTGTTAGAGATAGAAAGTAATCCTCCAGTGAAGTTCGCGGCACCACCGAATCTACCTCAATGCCGCTCTCAACCAGCGCTTTCGTAACTTTAGATAGGTTTACAGCCGCAACAGCAATTTTAATCACATCTTCTTCGACAGTTAACTGACTGACAGAGTCGAGGTGTTCCAGCACTACTCTCGCTTTTTCAACAGGTCTCGCTTTAATCTCCGTTTGGAATATTTCTGTATCCGCTAACAGCTTTTTAACATTTCCCGTGGTCACCAACCGCCCTTTATTCAAAATGGCCATAGCTGTGCACGTCTGTTCCACTTCATTAAGAAGATGCGATGAGAGGAAAATGGTTATGCCTTCTTCCGCCAGTTGGACGATAAGTTCCCTAACCTCCTTCATGCCATGGGGATCAAGCCCGGTAGTAGGTTCATCCAGAATGAGGAGTTTCGGCTCGTGCAGGAGTGCCTGAGCAATTCCCAGGCGCTGCTTCATTCCGTGGGAGTATGTCTTCACTTTGCTCTCCGCCCGGGGCAATAAATCAACAATATCAAGAACCTCGTCAATCCTTTTGCCGGAACCACCAGCCAGCCGGGCTAAAATCTCCAGATTTTTTCGTGCGGAGATATTCTTGTAGAAGGCCGCATCTTCRATGAGAGCGCCAACACCGTGCAGAGATCCGTTACGATGCTGAGTTACTGCTTTGTCAAAGATTTCCACATCCCCGGCGTCCGGCCGTATCAATCCCAGCATCAAACGAATCGTGGTAGACTTCCCAGCGCCGTTTGGTCCTAGAAAGCCAAAGATCTCGCCGGCATGCACATCAAAACTAAGATCATCAACGGCTTTAATCTCCTTGAAGGCTTTGCTGAGGTTTTTTACACTGAGCACTACATTATTGGCAGAACTCATTGGAGAGACTCCTTCATCAATCCTACAAACTGCTGAAACAGGTACMGGGAATCGTGAGGACCAGGAGCTGCCTCAGGATGGTATTGGACTGAGAAGGCAGGAATATCCCTACATCGAATCCCTTCCGAAGTGTTATCATTCAGGTTTACATGAGTAGGAATCACGTTCCCCGGMAGACTGTCTAATTCCACGGMAAATCCGTGGTTCTGGCTGGTGATYTCCACTTTTCCGGTTTCCAGATTCTTTACCGGATGATTAATCCCYCGGTGTCCAAACTTCAGTTTGTAAGTCTCCGCTCCCATCGCAAGTGACAGAATCTGGTGCCCAAGGCATATTCCGAAAATAGGTKTTTTACCCAATAWATTTTTCACCATTTCGATGGCATACGTGGCTGCAGCCGGATCACCTGGCCCGTTGGAGAGAAAAACACCATCCGGATTCCAATCCAATAAATCATCRGCTGTCGTGGTCGCAGGAAAGACGGTCACATCACAGCCGTAAACTGTCAAGAGGCGTAGGATGTTCCACTTGATGCCGTAATCCAAACAGGCTACTTTGAAGTTCTGTCTTCCACCAGATTCATCGTTTTCCCAGTTATAAGATTTACCACATGTAACATTTGGTATCAGATCCAATCCATCCATGGAAGGAACTTTTTTYAGCTTTTCGGTGAGACTCTCAATTTYGGCATCTTCCGTGGAGATAATTCCGTTCATGGCACCTTTATCGCGGATGTGTCTCGTTAGTGCTCGAGTGTCAATTCCCTGAATACCGACAATTCCTGATTCCCTGAGGTAATCTCCCACAGACTGCGCAGCGCGGTGATTGGACGGAACTACTGTCTCTTCCCGCACCACAAACCCGGCCACCTGTATGCGATCCGATTCAACGTCTGCAGGGTTTACCCCATAGTTKCCTATATGGGGAGAAGTCATAGTGACAATCTGACCGCAATAGGATGGATCAGTCAAAATCTCCTGATACCCGGTCATCCCGGTATTAAAACAAACTTCACCAGCTGTTTCACCTTTTGTTCCAAAGCTCCAGCCGTGAAATGAGCGGCCGTCTTCTAAGAGTAGAACGGCTTTTTTACCGCCAGTCATTCAACCACCCGGAAATGGTTAGTGTCCAATATCCCCAATATGTCTCCATAAAAAAAGAGCCCCGAAARCGGGGCTCTTTTAAATGGCTTTTCTTCAAAGTCACCGTTTATTACTCTAACTCCTCTGACGAAAACACCAGCATGCTCATCACCCAAGAAGAGAAATACCCAAAATGAGAAGCAGTCCAGCGACCATCTGGAAATAGATGGTGTTAGCACAGGTTTTTGCCAGTTCCCTTTTGTCATAGTCGCTGAATACCCTGTAAGTAAGATARGCCGCAGCCGGTAGGACAATCAGGCTCAGGAGTGCGCCCTGATTCACCACCCCATTCTGGTAGAGCAGGTAGATGACCACAAAACAAGCTGCCATCAACGTCAGATATCCCCAGCGGGCATTTTTTATCCCGAGGGCAGCCACGAGATGAACTTTCCCCGTGGCGATGTCRGAGGGAACATCCGGGAACTCGTTCACCCAGAGGATAGAAATAGTCAGCAATCCAACTGGAATTCCCACCAGAAAAGCTGCCTGGGAGTGGATGCCTGTAAGGGCATAGACAGTGCCCATGGTAAGAACGGGACCGAAAAGCAGTCCAATGGTCAATTCTCCCAGTCCACGCCGGGCAGAAAGCTTAAGAGGAGGCGCCGTGTAGAAAAAGCCGCCCAGTGCCCCGGCAGCAGCATAATAGAGGAGGTCCAAGCCACGGCTCCACGGGCCGAACATGACTGCAATTCCGCAGACCGCCGCCAGAACGATAAAACTGCTGGCCAGTCGAAAAAGTCCCTTCTCGGTGATGATCCCCAGTTCAATGGCGCGGGAACCTCCGGTATACTGCAGAAAGTAGTCGTTATTTGCCTGATCGGTTCCAGCCTGCCAATCAAAGTAGTCATTGAACGTGTTGGCTGCAAGATGGAGAAAGGAGGCACCCAAAAACACAACACCAAACAGCGACCAGTCAAACGCTCCCGGATTCGCAATACCGCCGTTGAAGGCCCAGACAGCACCCAGAATGACGGGTATCCACGTAGCAGATAGGAAAGGGAGCCTTGTGATTACCAGGGCAGATAGCATTTTTATCCACCACGGATCCTTGGGCATGGTTGTTTTCGGATCAACACCTTCAAGAATTTTAGTTTTTCCGCAGTAACCGATCTGGGTTTTTACTCCGTCTATAATGCTGAAGGTTGGGGTAATCCGGATGTGAGCGGGAATCGAGTGACCATCTTTGTGAATAAAGGTTGTGTCCGTCTCGAACTCACCCTTCTCACAGGCAGTCTTGAGCCAGGTATTCACATGACCCAGTACAACTTTCCCGGGCGAAAAAGCCGAAACACGCTTCTTCCCAATCACTTCCTCCGGTGAATAGCCAAAGATTTCAGACGCACCTTCACCGAAAGTTTCGATCCGGCCCTCCATATCACAGGTGACAACCGAGATGTATTCTTTATCCTTCTCCTCAGACTCAGACAAATTTTGATCCTGTTGTGTGTTCATCCTTACTCCTTTCTTAAATTAACCCTAAATTATACGAAGGAAATTTATATTTTCCCATTCAGGGTATCAATATAAAAGGGATAAAAAGTTCATCAATAAACAAAAGAAATCGCAAGCGATAATCCTGGTCTTACACGGTCCCAACCTGAACCTGATAGGCGTCCGTTCCGCCCARATCAGCGAACGKGTTACACTAGACAAGATTAATCGTGCGCTCCGGCAGAAAGCCCGGGAACTGGAGACAACTCTTAAAATTCTGCAGACGCACGACACCGCCAAAGCGATTACCTTTCTAAAACGGAACCGCAACCGGGCTGACGGACTCCTGTTCGCTTCCGGACCGTGGGCTCGCTTTCAGCACGATATTCTCGATACAGTGAAGTTCACCAAAACACCCTTTGCCGAGGTATTCTTCACGAAGGATTTCGATCCCGACGGGTACCAGGACAGCTCCATATTTTCAGAAAGTGCCGTATCCACGCACAGCGGGCACCCGCTTGAAGTCTATCCCGAAGCGCTGTCTGCGCTTTGCGAGAGTATCAACGGAGAATCCTCTGAAGATTAATAATTCCCACCTGTTACTCCTCGCCGGATTCCTTTACTTCTTTGCCGGCTGCGCTCAGCCGCCACCACTCCAACCTGAAACAGAGCTAGCCGAAAAACCTGAAATCGCTGTTGAAAAGGAAATGATCGGGATTTCAAYACCTAAACCGGAAGTTGACGCTGTGGTAGAACCAGAGCCTGAGGTAAAACCGAAAGAAAGCGTCCACCCGCCGGTTATTATTCAGGATACCATCCATGTGGAGTATGTGGTCTTCCCTGGCTCGGCTACTACACCCGACGACTTCTCATATCTGAGCGATCTGCAGCTCCTATTCCCCTGCGAAGGGGTTCCCTTGCCGGAAGAATCTTGGCTGCTCCCCAACGCACCCCGGAGCTACCGTCACGGTATCCATCGCGGGATTGACTTTGTAGCCAACTACGGCAGTGAGRTCAGGGYWGTSGCRAGCGGRACCGTCATCCGGGCTGACCACCATTTCGAGGAGTTCCATCCKGACTTCCGGGAACAATTACTGGCCGAAGCCACCACCATCGGACGTACACCATCGGACGTCTTCAACAACATTCTAGTAGGCCAGAGTATCATCATTGACCACGGTACGGAACTGATCTCCGGAAAACGGCTTATCTCCCTCTACGCMCACCTCTCTCACATTAACAACAACATCCTAGTAGGCAGCAAGGTGGAGTGGGGTCAGCGGCTGGGACTCTCAGGCAACAGCGGCACAGAGCCGGCCACATTAGGAGAAAAAAGCGGGGCTCACCTCCACTTTGAACTGATTATCCAAGATGCCGAAGGAGAAAAGTATTTGGGRCAGGGGTTGGCTCTTGAAGAAGTGAAGGCTTTGCTAGAAAGACTATTTATCGAATAAAGTTTATTCACCTACAAGTGTTAYCCGGTAAATCTCTCCCGAGGCTATAGTCCACAATCTCCCTTCGCCATCCAGCGCCAGGTAACCGCTGATGTTAAGTTTCTGATTTGGCGCATCGTCCAGCATCACTGCGTAGGTCTTTARTGTGGTGAAATCGTGGTCCATCTCCAGGAGGAATTCCTTGGCGGGATCAATATCGTAAGCGTAGATCATATTCTCCTCGGCGGTAATACCGRTRTAGTCCGTCTCAGGGTCGTCCACCACTAATGTGTCCTGAGTGGCTAAGCCCCACCGCACCAACATCCGGCCGGAAGCGAGAAAGACATTCCCGTCGTGGGTGGAAATATCCTTTACCTCAGAAGAACTCACCGGCATGTCCAAGTACGACACAATCTCCTGCGTTCCGGGATCAAGTGTGTAATATTTCCCTTCCATCAGTTCCCACTGGTCAGAAAATATTTCTATAGAGAATGTATCCGTAACTGCAGTATAGTGTTCCCCGTCCCAACCTAGKGCTTTGTACATGCGGTCGTTGTCTTCCACACTATCGTCAGATATACGGACGAACTCCCCGCCGTTCGTGCTCTCCCAGATCTTCCGGAAAGAGTAGTCAGCGCCTCCGCCGTAAGGCGTGGTGGTCCAGCTGTCAAAGATAGCGAGCGTGGCGTCATCCTTCCAGACCAATCCCAAAGCATTCCCTTCCGGAAGGGTAACTCCGTACGGCTCCGCCACCGCTGCMTTGGGAATGGCTACATCTGTCGTATCATCCCGCCACTCCATGACCAAATTCTTATCAAACACCCGATAGCTGTCCCGCCAGGCGTAGAAATAGACGAAYCCCGGCGACACCACATYCRGGAACTCGTAGTAGCCCAGATCGTCAGTAGTGTCATACACGGTGGTATCATAACCAGCATAAGCGGTACTGCTGTTGAAGACTTCAACCACAACTCCCGGCACCGGCTCGCCGGAGTCCATATCCGTGACTGTCCCGCTGAGTGTATAGACCGGCACGGGGGCGGGCACCACGGGAATTTTCTGCCTATCCCAGCAACTTGAAACCACAAACGCCACAAAGACACTAAGGCACAAAGAAAGGCGAAACCTTATATTTTTGTTTTTTATCATATTATTCCTTCGAGTCTTGGTGCCTTCGTGGCCATTATTTTAATACTCCCATGAGAAACCCACCCGTACCACACGGCCAATGTCCCACGCTGTGGGGTCGTGAAGCCGTCCACCTACCGATCCGCCGTAGTCCGCCCACAGGTTATTGTTGCTGTCGAAAGTATTTATAACCTCCGCGAAAAGATCCAGCTCGCTCTTCCATAAGTTGAACTTTCGGTTGAAACGGATGTCGAGACTGCTGGTAGAGTTCAAACTAAAGTTGTTGGGATGAGTCCCGTAGCCAATGTACTTCGTGTACGGGAAACCGCTGTTCCACTGCCACAGAAAAGTGAGGTGCCCGAGCCACTT
>NVVH01000038.1 GCA_002402135.1 Fidelibacterota bacterium
CGTGGCGAGATACAGGGGACAGATCATAGAAAGGATGCTGTTGTTATAAGGGCCATGGTTCCGTTAAGTGATATGTTCGGCTACGCTACAGCTCTTAGATCTGTTACTCAGGGAAGAGCTGTCTTTTCTATGGAGTTCGAGAAGTATCAGACAGTCCCAAAATCAATCAGCGAAAAGATTATTGAGAAAGTTCACGGAAAAGTAGCAGCATAGTTTTAAGGAGGAAAGCAATGGCAAAGGCAAAGTTTGAGCGCACTAAACCCCATATGAATGTGGGTACGATAGGACATGTGGATCACGGCAAGACGACGCTGACCGCTGCCATCACATTATCACTGTCGAAGCGAGGATTAAGCGAAGTTCGCTCATTTGACAGTATTGACAACGCACCAGAGGAGCGGGAGCGTGGAATCACGATTCAGACAGCTCATGTGGAGTATGAGTCGGAGAGCCGTCACTATGCTCATATAGACTGTCCCGGTCACGCCGACTATATCAAGAACATGATTACAGGCGCAGCCCAGATGGACGGTGCTATATTGGTGGTGAGTGCCGCAGACGGTCCCATGCCCCAGACCCGTGAGCATGTTCTTCTGGCACGCCAGGTGAATGTACCGGCTATTGTGGTCTATCTGAATAAGATAGACCAGGTGGACGACCCTGAGCTTATAGAGCTGGTAGAGCTGGAGCTTCGTGAGCTTTTGAGTGAATACGAGTTTCCCGGTGATGATATCCCTATTATCAAGGGGAGTGCACTGGAAGCACTTAACAATCCGGATGACGAAGAGAAGACAGCGAGCATCAGAGAGCTTGTGGATGCTATCGACAGCTATATTCCGGAACCGAAGCGAGATATAGACAAACCGTTCCTCATGCCGATAGAGGATGTATTCTCTATTACAGGCCGAGGTACGGTAGGTACGGGACGTGTAGAGCGTGGTATTGTGAAGGTTGGTGATGAGATAGAAATTATCGGTCTGGGAGAGCATGAGAAGACCGTGGTGACCGGAGTAGAGATGTTCCGTAAGGAGCTGGACGAAGGTCGTGCAGGAGACAATGCCGGTCTGTTGCTGAGAGGTATTGACAAGGAGTGGCTGAAGCGTGGTATGGTGGCGGCTAAACCGGGAAGTATCACACCCCACACGAAGTTTAAGGCGGAAATATACATTTTGAAGAAGGAAGAGGGAGGCCGACACACGCCGTTCTTTAACGGCTACCGTCCTCAGTTCTATTTCCGAACAACGGATGTGACCGGCATAGTGACCCTTCCGGAGGGCACGGAGATGGTAATGCCGGGCGACAATGTGAATTTAGATGTAGAGCTGATCACAAATATCGCCATGGAGGAGAATCTTCGCTTCGCCATTCGTGAAGGTGGACATA
Source organism: Fidelibacterota bacterium (assembly GCA_002402135.1). GTDB lineage: Bacteria > Fidelibacterota > Marinisomatia > Marinisomatales > UBA2128 > UBA2128. The sequence continues at coordinate 1,384 of NVVH01000038.1, forward strand.
CGGTGGGTGCCGGTGTGGTAACAGGTATCGTAGAATAGGAGACTATCGTGGGTGGTAACAGCAAACGTGGTCTGGTTATTCTAGAGTGTCCTGAATGTCATCGCAGGAACTATTCCACTTCCAAGAATAAACGAGAGCATCCAGATCGAGTCGAGCACAAGAAATACTGTCCATGGTGCCGAGGTCATAAGCTTCACAAAGAAACCAAGTAAATTTAAGTTGATGGGAGAAATTAGGTGAGTAGCTCAATTGGTAGAGCACCGGTCTCCAAAACCGGCGGTTGCGGGTTCAATTCCTGCCTCACCTGCAATGGTGATGGACAAGAATTGCAGATATTTGGAAGGTTTCAGCATATTTTTCAACAATACCTCCATCACCGACAAGATAGTAATTAAAAATGATTAGGAAGATAAGTGGATTTTTTGAAAGTGTTCAATTTGAGATGAACAAAGTATCATGGCCAACTTGGGATGAGCTAAAAGGTTCTACCTATGTGGTCTTAGGGCTCGCTTTTCTTCTAGGGGTATTTCTTTTCATAGTTGATCAAATATTGAATTTTGTTATGCAGATAGTATTGTGAACATGGATTGGTATTCTCTTAGAGTTCTATCTGGTCGTGAAAAGAAAGTGAGGGATTCACTTCTTCATGAAGCAGAAGAAGGTGAAATTGCAGATAAAATAGAAGATGTACTCGTCCCTTCAGAAAACGTTGTTGAAATGAGAGGTGGAAAGAAAGTAGTTAAAAATAAAGTCTTTTTTCCAGGATATATACTAGTAAAAATGGAATTAGATAAAGAATCTAGACATTTTGTTGAGAACATCTCTGGAATAGTCAGCTTTGTTGGACCAAAAAATCAACCCGAAGCCCTGAAAGAGGTTGAGATTAAGAGAATATTAGGTGAAGTGGAGAGTATGGATGGTCGTGAAGTTATCGGAACACGTTTTTTTAAGGGTGAGCCTGTTAAGATAGTGGATGGTCCGTTCGTTGATTTTACCGGTTTAGTTCAAGAAGTAAATGCTGAAAAACAAAAAGTTACGGTACTCATTTCCGTCTTTGGAAGATCAACACCTGTAGAACTTGAGTATCTTCAGGTTGAACACGAAAAATAGGCAAAGTTTATGGCTAAAAAAATAATGACAACTATAAAGCTTCAAATTCCGGGTGGACAAGCAAATCCTGCACCACCAGTTGGTCCAGCATTAGGGCAACATGGCGTGAACATCATGGATTTCTGTAAGGCATTTAACGAAAAAACTAAAGAACAGATGGGGACGATAATTCCTGTTGTTATTTCAGTTTTTGAAAATCGTTCGTTTACGTTTATCACCAAGACTCCACCAGCAGCATTTCTTCTWAAGAAAGCAGCTAAYATTGACAAAGGATCTGGAGAGCCTAATAAAGAAAAAGTGGCAACAGTTTCAGAGAGTGATGTTAGGAAAATTGCAGAGACTAAGATGCCTGATTTAAATGCGAATACAATTGAAGCGGCCATGAATATCATCAAAGGGACAGCWGAAAGTATGGGTATTATTGTAGAAGGATAAAAGATGCGACGTGGGAAAAAATATAACGAAAGTTTAAAAAAAATTGATCGAATGAATGATTATTCTCCTGAAGAAGCACTTGAACTRGTAAAAGCAAATTCAAAAGCCAGATTTGATGAAACAGTAGAAGCGACTGTGAATCTTGGCGTTGATCCAAAGCGTGCAGATCAGAACATTCGTGTTACAACATCATTGCCTCATGGAACCGGTAAAGAAGTATGCGTACTTGTCTTGACTGATTCCTCAAGTTTGAATGACGCAATCGATGCCGGAGCAGATTTCGCCGGCAGTGATGAGTACATAAAGAAGCTGGAAAGCGGTTGGGATGAGATTGACGTTATAGTTGCTTCACCAGAAATGATGCCAAAACTAGGAAAACTCGGGAAGATACTTGGACCGAAAGGTTTGATGCCCAATCCTAAAAGCGGCACGGTTACCAAAGATGTAATAAAAGCAGTGAAGGAAATCAAAGCTGGACGAGTAGAGTTGAGAGTAGATAATTATGGAATTATTCACGTCGCAATAGGTAAAAGCTCTCTTGAAATTGACCATTTAACTGACAATCTTAAAACGGTTGTTTCAGTTTTAATGAGGGAAAAGCCGGCTTCAGTAAAAGGTGTTTATTTAAAAAAAATAACTGTTTCATCGACAATGGGACCTGGGATTAAAGTAGATAAATCACCATTTATTTAGAATAATGCCTAATCAACATAACATAAATATAGTCGAAAGTTTAACTGAAAAGTTGAAGAAGGCTTCTAGTATCTATGTAACCGATTATCTCGGATTATCTGTGGAAGAAGTAACTGAACTTCGTCGAAAATTTTTCAAAAATGGTGTAGAGTACATTGTAGTAAAAAATACCTTGGCAAAGATTTCTGCTAAGAATGCTGATCTTGAAAATATCGATGATATGTTAATTGGTCCGACTGCTGTCGCAATCACTTATGATGATCCTACAACTCCAGCTAAGGTGATCAAGGAATTCAATAAAAACCATAAATTACCAGAAGTTAAAGGTTTTATTTTTGAAGGTAAAATTATGGATCGTGATTCTTTTATGCAGATCGCGAATTTACCCTCTGAAGAAGAACTTCTTACCAAACTTGTTGCAGATCTCTCATCTCCCATGACAAAGGTCGTATTTGCTTTAAAAAATTCAATGAGCAATTTCGTAAACGTTCTCAATAATCTTAAAGAAACTAAACAGTCCTAGAGACTTAGGAGGAAACAAAAATGGCTGAAGTTAAACGTACAGATGTTCTCGACTATCTGGAGAATGCCAACATGTTGGAGATCTCTGAATTGATTTCTGAGATAGAAGATAAGTTTGGTGTAACCGCTGCAGCTCCTGTCGCGATTGCTGCTGGTCCAGTCGCAGGTGGTGAAGCCACTGCTGTGGAGAAAGATTCATTCGATGTAGTATTGACAGCTGCTGGTGATAAAAAGATCCAGGTGATTAAGGTCGTAAGGAGTATGACAGATCTTGGACTCAAGGAAGCTAAAGATCTGGTCGAAAGTGCCCCCAAAGCTGTTCGGGAAGGTTTAAGTAAAGAGGAAGCCGAAGAGATGCAGAAACAACTCGAAGAAGTTGGCGCTTCCGTTGAACTTAAATAATACGAATTGCCCGAATATTGTCGCGATGATCAGCATCGCAATCAAAATGGTAAGTAAAAAAATAGTTTAGGAGGAAAATATATTGTCTCTAATAGCGAGTAAAATAGAAAAAAGACACTCATTTTCACGCATTCAGTCTATTCAAGAAATGCCGGACCTTCTTGATGTGCAGTTAAGATCATTTAAGCACTTCATGCAGCTGAATGTACCGGTTTCAAAGAGAGAAGCATTTGGTCTGCAAGAAGTATTTCTGAATGCATTTCCCTTAGAAGATACTCACCGTAACTACATTCTTGAGTATAAGAGTTACTATTATGGAAAGCCGAAATACAGCCCATCTGAATGTCTTGATAGAGGAGTGACATTTAATGTACCACTAAAAGTAAAATTAACTCTTCATATAACAGATGAGTTTGACAGGTCGAAATATGCTCACAGCATAGATCAGGATGTCTATTTCGGTAATGTACCATTTATGACAAATAGAGGAACATTTATCATTAACGGGGCAGAGCGCGTAATTGTCAGCCAGTTGCAACGTTCACCTGGGGTCTTTTTTAATGAGCACATTCATCCAAATGGGACGAGGCTTTATCAGGCACGTGTAATTCCGTTCAGAGGATCATGGATTGATTTTACAACAGATATAAACGATTGTATTTTTGTTATTATAGATCGTAGAAAGAAATTTCCTGTTACTACATTACTAAGATCGCTCGGTTTTTCTTCTAACGCGGATATCTTTACAGCCTTTGGTTTAATTAAGACTGTAAAGTTGGATAAGCGATCCATCAAAAAGGTATTAGGTAAATACCTTGTAGATGATGTAGTCGATATGGAAACGGGTGAAATTATTTGTGACAGCGGAAAAGAAGTGACCGAGGATTTGCTTGAAGAAATCAAGAAAGCAGGGATTAATTCTTTAGAGGTAATTGATGCTGATAACAATCTATCAGCTGAACTTATTTTGAATACCATCCTTAAAGATCCAACAAGAAACACAGAAGAATCTTTGAACCTGATATACCAGCATATTCGATCAGGTGAGCCACCGAATCTGGAGACTGCTCAAAAATTTATCGAGAGGATGTTTTTCAGTCCTAAGAGATACGATTTAGGAAAGGTCGGTCGCTATAGATTAAACAAACAATTTAATCTTGATGTACCTCTTGATCATACTGTTCTTACTACAGATGATATGATCAAAGTGATCGAATTCCTGATAGAAATGAGGAAGGGTAAACGAGGCTCTGATGATATTGACCATTTGGGCAATCGGCGGATGAAGACTGTTGGTGAACAACTGACGAATCAATTTTCAATCGCGCTGAATCGAATGACAAGAACCATTCGCGAAAGGATGAATCTCAGAGAAGCTGAAAGCTTAACTCCTCAAGATCTGATCAATTCTCGTGTTGTGACTACTGTCATTAACTCCTTCTTTGGAACCAGCCAGTTAAGTCAGTTTATGGATCAAACCAATCCGCTTGCTGAAATCACTCATAAACGGCGAGTTTCAGCTCTGGGGCCAGGTGGAATGACGAGGGAAAGAGCTGGATTTGAAGTGAGAGATGTACATTATACTCATTATGGTAGACTCTGTCCTATCGAAACTCCAGAAGGTCCTAATATTGGTTTGATTTCTTCTTTAGCGACACATGCAAAGGTAAATGAATTGGGATTTATAGAAGCTCCATATCGTGTTGTAAATATTAAGAAAGGAACTGAAGCATACGTCACAAAGAGGATTGAATATCTTTCTGCTGAAGATGAAGACCGTTCAATGATTGCTCAAGCTAATATAGCAATGGATGAAAGGGGTAGAATTACAGAAAAACATATTCGCGCAAGAATTCGGGGGGATTTTCCGATCGTAGAGCCTAATCAAGTACAATACATGGATGTAGCTCCCCACCAGATATTGAGTGTTGCAGCTGCATTAATTCCCTTTTTAGAGCATGATGATGCCAACCGAGCGTTAATGGGATCTAACATGCAAAGACAGTCCGTGCCGTTAATCAATCCTCAAGCACCTATTGTTGGGACGGGCATGGAAGGGAGAGCTGCCAGAGATTCTCGAAGAGGTATCTTTTCACCTGTGAAGGGTGTTGTGAAGTCAGTGGATGCTGACGAGATTGTTATCAAAACAGAAGAAATTCCTGATGATATAACCATAACTCGTGAGGATAACACTGTCCGAATTCCTCTTGTTAAGTATTCTAGAACTAATCAGAACACTTGCATGAATCAACATCCTGTTGTGCTTCAAGGGATGAGTGTTAAACGAGGTGATCTTTTAGCAGATGGGCCATCAATGTCAAATGGCGAGTTAGCCTTAGGTAGAAATGTATTGGTAGCGTTTATGCCTTGGCGTGGATATAACTTTGAAGATGCCATCGTAATCAGTGAGCGATTCGTAAAGGAAGATACATTTACATCCGTTCATATTACCGAAGTTGAACTTGAAGTTCGGGATACAAAGCGAGGTGAAGAAGAATTAACTCGTGAGATTCCAAACGTAAGTGAAGAAGCAACCAGTGATCTAGATGAAAACGGCATAGTCCGTTTAGGATCAGAAGTATTTGCTGGTGATATCCTTATAGGAAAAGTGACACCAAAAGGAGAGACAGATCCTACGCCTGAAGAGAAACTTCTAAGAGCTATTTTTGGTGAAAAAGCGGGTGATGTAAAAGATGCCTCCAAAAGGGCTGAGCCAGGTACAAAAGGAGTTGTGATCAAGACGCAAGTTTTTGAGCGGAAGACAAAATCTACTCGCGCATTAGAGAAAAAATTGATCCGCGAAATGCAGAAAGAGACTTCCATCACAAAACGTCAGATAACAAAGAAGCGTGATGAGCGGTTAGTTCAGCTAATGACAGATCAGATTGGCGCTGGTTTACGTGATATCAGCACAGGTAAAACAATTATTAAAGCTTCTACTAAACTCACCTCGAAACGTCTGGCAGGTCTTGATTTAGAGCAGATTTCCAGAGATAATCCGTGGGTGCAGGAGAGGAAAGTCTGGATTCAAATCCAGCAAGTTTGGAACTCTTTCCGTCGTGAATGGAAAAAGGTAGAGGAGAATCTTGAACGCGAAATCTACAAGTTGCAAGTTGGTGACGAGCTTCAACCTGGAGTTTCAAAGCTGGCTAAAGTCTTTATAGCAAATAAGCGAAAGATTCAGATGGGCGATAAGATGGCCGGTCGACATGGTAATAAAGGTGTGGTTGCAGTAGTTGTTCCAGAAGAAGATATGCCATTTACTGCTGATGGTACTCCGGTTGATATAGTCCTTAATCCACTTGGTGTACCATCTCGAATGAACCTGGGTCAGCTTTATGAAACGATGCTAGGATGGGCTGGTTATGAGCTTGGTATAAGCTATGATACACCTGCTTTTGACGGTGCATCACCAGAGCAAGTGATCGAAGAGCTGGAGAAAGCCAATCTACCGAGAAGCGGTAAGATTGAATTATTTGATGGTATTACTGGTGAAAGATTTGATCAGACAGTTACCACGGGTTATATCTATATGATGAAGCTAAATCATATGGTGGATGACAAGATGCACGCCCGTTCAACCGGACCTTACTCCCTCATTACTCAGCAGCCTCTTGGAGGGAAAGCTCAGTTTGGAGGGCAGAGATTCGGTGAGATGGAAGTTTGGGCTTTAGAAGCATATGGAGCAGCTTATACACTGCAAGAAATCTTGACTGGAAAGTCTGATGATGTAGAAGGTCGTTCAAAAGTTTACAACAGCCTAGTGAGAGGTGGTAACATACCTAAGTTTGGTATTCCTGAATCTTTTAATGTTCTTGTTAAAGAATTGCAAGGACTTGGTGTTGACGTTCAGTTACATTAAYAATCGGAGGTAATCCATTGGTTTACATAAAACCGCGACTARTTGATCAGCCAGAAGAATTCACTACGGTTTCAATCGGTCTTTCTTCTCCAGAAGAAATATTGAGGAGATCTTTTGGGGAARTTTTGAAGCCTGAAACTATAAACTACCGATCCTATAAACCAGAAAAAGACGGTCTCTTTTGTGAAAAGATTTTTGGTCCTGTTAAAGATTATGAGTGTCATTGTGGTAAGTATAAAGGAATTCGCTATCGAAGTATTATTTGTGATCGCTGTGGTGTAGAAGTTACGCGGAAGCGAGTTCGCCGGGAAAGGGGTGGACATATCACTCTCGCAGTTCCAGTAGTACACATTTGGTATTTACGATCTGTACCCGGTAAGCTTAGTCACTTGCTTGGAATTCCAACTAGGGCTCTGGAAAGAGTGATATACCATGAATCGTATATGGTCATTAATCCTGGAGCATCTGATAAAAAACATCTTGATCTCATTGAAGAAGCTGAATATCAAGCTTTGGAAGCGGAGTTTGGCAAGCGTTCAGTGTCAGAAGATGATGTGGATGAAGAAAACTTCTTTKACGCTGCAATGGGTGGTGTTGCACTTCGTGATGCTCTCAAGAATCTAGATATTTCCGTAACAATCAAAGAGCTGCTGCATATCATAAAAACCTCGAAGTCTAAGCAGAAACGCTCAGATGCATTAAAGCGACTTAGGGTAGTTAATGCATTTTATCCATCACCTGATCGAAAACGCCTAAATCGACCTGAATGGATGGTTGTTACTGTTCTTCCAGTAATTCCACCTGAGCTTCGACCCTTAGTTCCGCTGGAAGGAGGTCGTTTTGCAGCAAGCGATCTAAACGACCTTTACCGTCGAGTCATTATTCGAAATAACCGCCTCAAGCAACTGATGGAAATCAAAGCACCGGATGTCATATTGCGCAATGAAAAACGAATGCTGCAGGAAGCTGTAGACACTCTCTTTGATAACGCCCGTAGAGGTACAGCCATGAGTAGCGGAACACGTCGTCCTTTGAAAAGTCTCAGCGATATGCTGCGTGGTAAGCAAGGTCGATTCCGTCAAAACCTTCTAGGCAAACGAGTAGACTATTCTGGACGGTCAGTGATTGTTGTTGGACCCCATTTAAAGCTTCATGAGTGCGGTCTTCCCAAGGATATGGCTATAGAGCTTTTCAAACCGCAGCTCATTCACGAACTCATAGCACGAGGTATTATTAATACTCCTCGTAGCGCTAAGTTAATGGTAGAAGAGAAGCGCCCGGAGGTTTATGAGATATTGAATTATGTAGTTCAGGATCATCCAGTATTACTGAACCGGGCACCGACATTACACCGTCTTGGTATTCAGGCTTTTCAACCAGTACTCGTAGATGGTAAAGCCATCCAAATTCATCCTCTTGTTTGCGCTGCATTTAATGCGGACTTTGATGGTGATCAAATGGCAGTCCATATTCCTCTTTCTGCAGAAGCTCAAATGGAATGTCGAATGTTAATGCTTTCTAGTCATAACATTCTCCATCCTGCACACGGTTATCCTATCACTGTCCCCTCTCAAGATATGGTATTGGGTTGCTATTACCTTACCAAATTAAAAAAGGGTGATAAAGGCGAAGGGATGTTATTCAGTAGTTTAGACGAAGTGTCACTCGCCTATGAAAACGGTTCAGTCGGTCTTCATGCGATTATCAATGTTCGAACAAAGGATGGTTGGCAGGAAAATACTACTGTAGGTCGAGCGATTTTAAACTCAATATTTCCTGAGGAGATTGGATTCATAGATGAAATGATCTCAAAGAAGCGACTTGAGAAAATCATTTATGATGCTTATCTAACAGCAGGAAATCACCGAACTGGTATTTTCTTAGATGATCTAAAAAATMTTGGATTCAAGTTTGCAACTCAAAGTGGAGTTAGCATTGCAATTGACGACGTCTTAATTCCTGAGGAGAAGTTTGACATTATCAATCGTGCAGCTAAAGAAGTCAATAGCATTCACTTGAAGCACGAACGTCAAATAATCACTGAAGGTGAGCGATACAATAAAGTAATCGATATCTGGACTCACGTTACAAACGAAGTGGCTGCTAAAATGATGAAACATCTTGAGACTGATCAAGAAGGTTTCAACTCAGTTTATATGATGGCTGACTCTGGTGCTCGWGGYWSTSAARACCARATMAARCAGYTKGCWGGWATGMGNGGGCTWNATGGCCAAGCCRWSARNGAGMNATKAYYGRWRSTMMRRKARMKWYCATTGAATCTCCCATTACATCAAATTTTAAAGAAGGTCTAACAGTATTGGAGTATTTCATWTCAACTCATGGTGCTCGTAAAGGTCTGGCTGATACAGCCTTAAAGACAGCTGATGCAGGTTATCTGACACGCAGATTGGTAGATGTTGCTCAAGATATTGTGATTAATGAAGAAGATTGTGGCACAATTAATGGTGTCTGGTCCCAGGATCTAAAAGAAGGCGAGGAGATCATTGAACCTTTGAARGATCGTRTCCGAGGACGAGTACTCCAGGAAGATGTATTTGGAGATGGTAGAGTTATCCTTAAAGCTGGTACTCCAATTGGTGGGGAAGAGGCGGAAAAGATTTCTGATCTTGATGTAGATAGAGTTTTTATTCGTTCAGTTCTCACTTGTGAATCCACGCGAGGTGTTTGTGCAAAGTGTTACGGTTATGATTTGAGTACCGATAAACTGGTTTCTCATGGATCGGCTGTGGGAATTATTGCTGCTCAATCAATCGGTGAGCCTGGCACTCAGCTAACATTGAGAACTTTCCATATTGGTGGAACAGCTTCCAGGATTATTGAACAATCTGAAATGGTATCTAAACGAAAAGGAACAATAAAATATTCAGAAAATATGGAATTTGGTGAAGTTGAAGATAATGAAGCTATTGGGAGTAAAAAAGCTCCTAAGATCAGAAGAGTATTAGTAAGAAATTCTACTATTGAAGTAATAGATCCCAATAAGCGAATTCTTTCGACTTATAATATCCCATATGGATCTGTTCTAACTGTGAAGGATGGTGAAAAAGTAGAAAGAGGAGATATTTTATTTACTTGGGATCCTTACTCGGATGTTATTCTTGTCAGACAAAACGGTTTCATCAAATTTGTGGATATGATTGAAGGAGAGACATACCAAGTAGAAGCTGTAGAAGGCGGAAAGAAACAAATTGTGACAATCGAATCAAGAAATCGCCGTTTGTCTSMKCMTAWKSWWATCCTYGANAANGMSRAGAATKTSNTTKRCARGWGRTNCCRTYTKMCCAGNNTCAMANNASYRYYGAWGSWNGWWGATGGTAWRRANNTRCTWNGCCNGGWGATGTMMTTGYRMGKATSSSWMAAGAAAKCKSKAAAACTCGTGATATTACTGGTGGACTTCCCCGTGTGGCGGAACTCTTTGAAGCTCGTAAACCTAAAGAGCCTGCTGTCGTGACAGAAATCGATGGTAAAGTGAAGTTTGGAGAAACTAAAAGAGGAATCCGTGGGATTCACGTTGAAGGTGCTCATGATGAAGTACGTAAATACAGAATTCCCTATGGTCGTCATGTTATTGTTCATGAGGGTGACAGAGTAAGTGCTGGTGACCGTCTATGCGAAGGAGCTATTTCTCCGACAGATATTTTAAATATCTTGGGTCCTGAGCAAGTTCAAGAATATTTAGTGAACGAAATTCAGGAAGTTTATCGACTTCAAGGCGTCCGTATAAACGATAAACATATCGAAGTTATCGTGCGTCAAATGATGCAGAAACTTGAAGTTGATGACCCTGGTGATACAAAGTTCCTTCCCGTTGATCGTGTAAGTAGAACTGATTTGTTCAACGAAAATCTGCGTGTTGAACAATCTCGATATATCACTGCTCCGGGAGATTCAGATTTCGCCGAAGACGATCTTATAGAAAAGAAAGAATTCAAGATGGTTAACGACAGTCTAAAAGAAGAAGGAAAAGCTCCAGCCAAAAGCAGGAAGCCAAAACCAGCTACATTTCGACCGCTATTATTGGGAATTACGCGAGCCTCACTTAATACTGAGAGTTTTATTTCAGCCGCATCTTTCCAAGAGACTACCCGAGTTTTAACAGATGCGTCTACAGAAGGTAAAACTGATTATCTTCGTGGATTGAAAGARAATGTTATCTTAGGTCGTCTGATACCATCAGGAACTGGTTTTGGGCATTTCAGAGATATATTGGTTCAAAATACAAGTGAAGATGAGGATGCTGATCAAGTAGTTCAAAATGCAGAATCAGCTAAAGCTAAAGTCGCAGTTTAACTGGAAAGGATTGGAAAACTAAATGCCCACAATTAATCAACTCGTTCGGAAAGGTAGAAAACGGATTACTCTAAAGAGCGACTCGCGAGCACTAAAGCGGAATCCTCAAATGCGAGGTGTGTGCACTCGAGTATATACTACAACACCCAAGAAACCAAACTCTGCACTTCGRAAGGTAGCGAAAGTGAGACTTACCAACGGTATTGAAGTTATTGCTTATATACCAGGTGAAGGCCATAATCTTCAGGAACATTCCATAGTGTTAATTGAAGGGGGACGAGTTAAGGATTTGCCAGGTGTAAAATATCATATTGTTAGAGGTACAATGGATACTGCAGGTGTGATGGATCGGAAAACAAGTCGGTCTCGATATGGCGCAAAGAAACCAAGATAAGATTGGATAGATGAGACGACGAAGACCAGAAAAGCGACAGATAGCACCCGATCCTGTCTATGGTGATAAACAGGTGCAAAAGTTTATCAATTACCTCATGTTGAAAGGCAAGAAGAGTACAGCTGAAAACATATTCTATGGTGCTATGGATTTAATGCAAACCAAGACTAAATCTGATCCAATTGAACTTTTCCAAAAAGCAGTGAGCAATGTAAAACCTATGATAGAAGTAAAATCCAAAAGAATTGGTGGTGCTACTTACCAGGTCCCAATTCAAGTCCACGATCAAAGAGCCTTTGCTCTTGCTTCGAGATGGCTTATTGGATTTGCTAAATCACGAAACGGAAGCATGGCTCAAAGGCTGGCAGCAGAATTGATTGCTGCAGCAAATGAAGAAGGTGGATCTGTGAAGAAAAAGGAAGATACTCACAGAATGGCCGAAGCAAACAAAGCATTTGCCCATTACGGCAGAAGAAGATGAAACCGACTCCTCTTGAAAATGTCAGGAATATTGGTATCTTAGCCCATATCGATGCGGGTAAGACTACCACAACTGAACGCATCCTTTACTATACCGGTCGCGTGCACAGAATGGGAGAAGTACATGAAGGTGCAGCTACAATGGATTGGATGGATCAGGAGAGGGAACGAGGAATAACCATCACTTCTGCTGCGACGACTACTTTTTGGGATGAACATCGTATTAATATTATTGATACACCCGGACATATCGATTTTACTGCAGAGGTGGAGCGTTCTCTTAGAGTGTTAGATGGTGCTGTGGTTTTATTCTGTGCAGTTGGAGCTGTTGAACCTCAAAGTGAAACAGTTTGGCGTCAGGCAAATCACTATAAAGTTCCGCGTATCGCTTTTGTGAATAAAATGGATCGAATGGGAGCAGATTTTTATAACGTACTTGATATGATGAAAGATCGGCTTAAGACAAAACCTCTTCCAATCGTACTTCCTATAGGAGCAGGTGAGCTGTTTGCTGGACTTATTGATCTCATTCGTATGAAGGCAATTATATACAATGAGTCAACCCTTGGTGCTCATTTTGATTTTACAGATATTCCAGATGATTTGATGGAGGAAGCAGAAAAAGCTCGTCATTATCTAGTAGAAGAAGCTGCAACATTTGATGAGCATCTCTTAGAAAAGTATTTGGCTGAAGAAGAATTGACTGCTGATGAAATTAAAAATGCTATCCGTCGAGGTTGTATAGAAAATGCATTTGTTCCAGTTCTATGTGGCTCAGCGTTTAAAAATAAAGGTATTCAGCGTTTGCTCGATGCAGTTGTGGATTATCTTCCTTCACCAATTGAAATTCCAGAGGTGATTGGACATACGCCAGAAGATTCAGATATTTTGCTGGCTCGTAAACCATCGGTGGAAGAYCCCTTTAGTGCTCTYGCTTTTAAGATAATGACAGATCCCTATGTGGGTCGTCTTACATTTCTTCGTGTTTATTCTGGTGAATTAAAATCTGGTACAACTGTTATTAATGCAAATAACAGACGAAAAGAACGAATTGGCCGAATATTGGTGATGCATGCCAATAAACGTGAAGAAAGAAAATCCTTAAGTGCTGGTGAAATTGTTGCCGTCGTTGGACTAAAACATACAAAAACAGGACATACAATTTGTGATCCCACTGCTCCAATAATACTGGAAGCCATGAATTTTCAAAAACCGGTTATTTCAGTAGCTATTGAGGCTGAGAGTAAAGCTGATCAGGAGAATCTTTCTGAAGCGTTGATAAAATTGTCTGATGAAGATCCTACATTTACGGTTAAAACAGATGAAGAAACTGGGCAGACGGTGATATCTGGAATGGGTGAATTACATCTGGAAATTCTKGTTGAYAGGTTGAAGAGAGAATTTAAAGTACATGCTAATGTTGGRAAACCTCAGGTTGCCTACAAGGAAACAATAACCCAGCAATCTGAGGCAGATGGGAAATTTGTGCGGCAGTCCGGTGGTAGAGGGCAATACGGTCACGTTAAAATAACCGTTGCGCCGAATGAATCAGGGAAGGGTTATCATTTCGAGAACAAAATTGTGGGTGGCGCTGTACCAAGGGATTACATTTCTTCGGTTGATCAAGGAATTCTGGAAGCATTGCGAAATGGCATTCTTGCAGGCTATCCGATCGAGGATATTCGTGTAGAGTTGATTGATGGTAGTTACCACGAAGTGGACTCWWMMGARMTKGCKTTYAARATTGCTGSWTCSATGGCYATCCARGAWGCWTGYARACGWGCTAAACCAGTACTTTTGGAACCGTACATGCAGGTTGAGATTGTATTACCTGAACAATATCTCGGTGATGTGATGAGTGATATATCCTCTCGTCGTGGCGAGATACAGGGGACAGATCATAGAAAGGATGCTGTTGTTATAAGGGCCATGGTTCCGTTAAGTGATATGTTCGGCTACGCTACAGCTCTTAGATCTGTTACTCAGGGAAGAGCTGTCTTTTCTATGGAGTTCGAGAAGTATCAGACAGTCCCAAAATCAATCAGCGAAAAGATTATTGAGAAAGTTCACGGAAAAGTAGCAGCATAGTTTTAAGGAGGAAAGCAATGGCAAAGGCAAAGTTTGAGCGCACTAAACCCCATATGAATGTGGGTACGATAGGACATGTGGATCACGGCAAGACGACGCTGACCGCTGCCATCACATTATCACTGTCGAAGCGAGGATTAAGCGAAGTACGCTCATTTGACAGTATTGACAA
>NVVH01000039.1 GCA_002402135.1 Fidelibacterota bacterium
GACAGATTAAGGAGAATGAGACAGCGGTGCAGGCTACCATTCGGGAACTGCAGGAAGAGACGGGACTGGAGCCTGTTCGCATGTTTACTGTAGATTACGTCAGCTCATTTTATCAGAGCCACAACAACCGGATGCACCTTGTCCCTGTGTTCGGGATAGAAGTCTCGTCTGTAGAAGTGGAGCTATCCGATGAGCACGAATCTTTCCAATGGTGCAGTATCGAAACCGCTGTAGAACTTTTGAGCTGGCGGCAGCAAAAAGAAGCTCTTGAGATACTTCATGAAATGGTGGTTACTAATGATGAACGTGTGAAGTGGTCTGAGATAAAGTGTGGATAATTAGTTCTTAAGAAAGAATTTCACATTATTCTCATCCAAAGTGATCTTAAAACCTTTCCGACCGGTGTGCAGCCAACCGTTCCTAAATGCTGTACCAGTCCCCGATTCATCTTCCACGTAGCGCTGCATGACAGTGTGCCCGCGTATCACCAGTTCTCCAAGTTTTCTGTCTTGAACGGGTGAGCCCTTGGCATCGTGGATGTAAGCTTCAGTGGTTTGCAGTCCGCCTCCGATGGGAAGAACAGTCGAATCGGCAAAAAGTGATCTWTACTCACTGTCATTCAGATCGGCAGGAGTGAGAGTGGCGAATGACGAACATTCGGTGCTAAAATATCCGGTGATGGTTTGACACCCAAGGCGATTTAGAACGTTCAGAACCATAYCMSATKAWRKBSMMKCKSCAGGTNGCAWKSWWTTKCMGRWSRTSCSGYAATYSMSKMCRRWWYWYMYCCGYGWYRKCRAGWWSYTTRCTCAGGAGCGAGTTRTTTGCCAGCATCCAGCGAGCATTCGTCTTGGCTGCTAATGTGCACATCTCCATTGGTTCAGATTCGCACGGAGCGAAAATTSCGCCTGCATAGGTGGCTGTGACTAAACCGGCAATGAATCCGAAGCTATCGCCCATGGGCATTGGACAGACAATCACGTCTTCCTCCGAAATATTTAAGTGAAGACTGTTAGAGAGAGCGCCGGAGAGAACGTTATTGTGGGATAGCGCGATAGTGCGATCATTTTGTGCTGTAAAATATATCATATCATCCGATAGCTTTGCCTTCTGACGGAGTTCATAATCAGTTGACTGTTGTTTAATACGTTTTATAAAATCATCATCAGGAAAAGGGTCAACACTCTCAGCAATATTTGAATTATTTTCACCTGTAGCGGGAATTGCCACTGCACCTTCCAACCAAAGCCCCATATGCTTTGCCACAGTTTCCAGATTATTCCGCGAGTTTAGAATAACACGATGATCGTACATGATTTTTTTCGTACGGAGGAAATTCGCAGTCTGCTTGCCAAGATTATGAAGTTCAGTRTAAGATGCAGAGCGTACTTCATCACCTTCCAGCCATTTGACGAATGGTCTATCTTCATTAAAAAGAGCTTGGGATTCCAATAGTGAACGAGCACTAGGATACAGCACCATGGATTCTTCTGAAGGGAGACCTTGAATAGAACGTGCCTTTTCGGCATCGCTTATCTCTTCTTGCCAGTTGAGGCTCATAATTGAGGTAGGAGTTTAGTCTGGTCGAATCTTACGGACAATCTTGAAAGTGTCACTGATTCGGGAATAGTCGTAACCGGCGAGGCGGCCAATAGGCTTCAGCTTCTGTAGATTAATACGTCCGTCTTCATATACACTATCATCAACGTGGAACAGTACCACTGTCCCAATAACAACGAAACCGCTTCCCGCTGATCCGTCTCCAATTTCAACGATCTGATTCAAGTGGCATTCGAAGCTTACTCGAGATTCCTCCACACGTGGAGGTGCCACCATGTTGCTGGAAACTGGAGTAAGACCGGAGACATTAAACTCATCTACCTCCGAATTAAAATCTGTAGAGCAGGCAACCATYTYYTCGGMGAAATCCTCAGAYACWATRTTGACCACGAATTCCTCYGTTTCCCGGATATTATTGAGYGTATCCTTWGTWTCACCGCTGTARCCSCGYCKGGMAGGMGCRAACATRATGGTGGGYGGATTGGMGCAWACRCCGTTRAARTARGAGAACGGRGCYAGRTTGCGRATKCCGYYCTTGGAWAGTGTGCTGACAAAAGCTATGGGCCGCGGCACAATGGATCCGATCATCAGCTTGTGGATGTCTTGAAAAGGGTGTTCTTTGGGATCGATGATCATGTAGCTACAGCCACGACAGCGGATAATCTGCATCATCAATAGATTCACATGCTTCCGTCAACCGGAGAGGTTTGAAAGTGTCGACCATGACTGCCAGTTCCGTTGTCGCTTTGGCGCCGATGGATTCCTCCATTTTCCCCGGCTGGGGACCATGAGGGAGTCCCATAGGATGATATGTGATGGATTCCTCCTCGATTCCCTTGCGACTCATGAACTCACCTTCGACGTAGTAGAGAATTTCGTCCGAGTCAACGTTGCTGTGTGCATAGGGAGCCGGGATCGCTTCGGGATGGTAGTCGAACAGCCGAGGTACAAAGGAACAGATCACCAGTCCCGGTGCCTGGAATGTCTGGTGCACAGGGGGCGGCTGATGAATCCGCCCGGTGATGGGCTCGAAATCATTGATGTTGAAGATCCACGGGAAATAGTAACCATCCCAGCCTACCACATCAAAGGGGTGATGTTTATAGAAATAAGTCTGAATCCCTCGAGAGAGTTTGACGTCAACTCTAAACTCTCCATCTTCATCAATAGGCTCAATAAATTTCGGAACACGGATGTCCCTTTCACAGAAAGGAGAGTGTTCCAATAGCTGACCGTTTTGATTTCGATAGCGATCTGGGGTCTTCACCGGCCCGGCAGTCTCGATCACCAGAATACAGCAAGGCTCATTTATGTCCATCTGCCATATGACGCCCCGAGGGATTACGATGTAATCTCCGGCGTGGAAATCTAGTTTCCCCAGATTCGATTTCAGCGTACCGGTGCCTCTGTGGATGAACAAWACTTCATCGGCGTTACCATTGCGATAGAAATG
This sequence comes from Fidelibacterota bacterium, assembly GCA_002402135.1. GTDB lineage: Bacteria > Fidelibacterota > Marinisomatia > Marinisomatales > UBA2128 > UBA2128. The sequence goes on from NVVH01000039.1 coordinate 3,014, forward strand.
GCTCATGGAGTCATTAACGTGTCCTTTTGCNAAACAGCACATCACTGTTGAAAAAGAGAGGAACTCTTGCTGAGATGGCATCACCATCGGACTTAGTTTGAGCCGTACGGAGATGATGGTGGCGATGTGGTTTTTCCCAGGAAGTWAAGGTTAGCGATTGAAGGTCACCGACGGATGAAACTTCCGCGGGCATATGGATATGATACAAGTTGGAATAGATGTCGGAGAAACCTTGCCGACTAACYAGTTCCTCGCGGTAGAGCGAACCGTCACTTTTCTTGAACTGTGTATGACGTTTGAGTGGTATGGATCCTCGTTTTACATAGAATGGCATTTATCTCCTCCCACAGATCAACTCAGATTAACCCTGATTACTTATAACTCGTTTTATTTGAAGTTTAGGTTTCCCGAAATTCAGAATGAGGCYGAGTTCCAGTCCAKTAGCTTTYAAATAATTAAGTGTCTGAGCCAAATRATCGGTGTGGATTGACTCTACTGCTTTCAATTCTACTATTATTTTGTTTTCCACGATCAAGTCTGGAATATACTCTCCAACTTTTACACTTAAGTAAAATACAGAATAGGTTTTTTCTGTTCAAAAGCAAATTCCAAAGTGTTTAAGTCCTTCAATCATAGCGTTGTGGTAGATTTTCTCTGTAAAACCTGCCCCAATTGTATTCAGAACTTCCATGGCACACTCGATGATTTTCTCAGTAATGTTATTTAATTCTGTGTCGATCCGTGTGTATCTGAGGGTGTTATTTAAACAACTTTATTCTCAAGTACACCCAGTCTCTCTACTTCCATCCTAACTACGTCTCCACGTTGTATCCATCCTCCTGCATTTTCCGGTCTCAGTTCCAGGATGCAGCCGGTTCCAACCGTTCCCGACCCGAGGTAATCACCCGCTTGAACAGAAGAGTTTCGGCTTGCCCGTTCAATCATAGTGGGGAAGGAGTGGTAGAGATCATCAGTATTGCCGTCAGAAATGAGTTTATCATTCACATGGCAAGTCATTCTCAGGTTGAGTTTTCCATTATCGTCCCAGGCATCTTCCAGTTCGTCAGGTGTAACAAGATACGGACCGAAACTGCTGCCGAAGTCCTTTCCTTTTGCCGGGCCAAGATTGAGTTGCATTTCTTCGCGCTGAAAGTCTCTGGCTGACCAATCATTTAATATTGTATAACCAGCGATAAATTGATCAGCATCTTCAGCCGAAATATCACTCCCGCCAGTAGCGATAACGGCGGCGAATTCAAGCTCAAAGTCGAGTTCTTTGCTACCTTGAGGATATCGAACTTCATTACCGTGTCCATAAAGGACGATATGATTAGAAAAGTAAAAGATCGGAATATCGTACCATAACGGATTCATTTCCAGACCGCGAAGTTTCCGGGCGGCTTTCACATGCTGCTCAAAAGCATAGAAATCACGGAAGGAGGGCGGATCGGGTACTGGTGAATGAAAGTGGACACTTCTCTCTTCCATTGAGACAGGATTGTTGCCAGCGTTGAGAGTTTCTACACCTACCCCGCTAATTGTGTCAGACAGCTCACGAAGGCGGTTGAATTCTGTGGTCCATGTACGGAGGATACCGCGCATGGTGGTAGGGATTTTCAGGAAATCACTTTGATTCTTGTCATCTTTAATCCACATGGCTGCCCGAACTACATCGATAACTCGGTTGTTTTGTAAGAATCCCACACGAGGAGCGTCATTTTGATTTTTGGAATAAGATAACAGTTTCAAAAATGATCCTCCTTACAAATTTCCTCGCCTTTCCTGTTCAAGTTCTATAGACTCGAACAACGCCTTAAAGTTACCTTTGCCAAAACTTCGGGCTCCTTTTCGCTCAATAATTTCATAGAAGAGTGTAGGTCTATCCTGAACCGGCTGTGTAAAAAGTTGTAGTAGGTAGCCATCKTCATCTCTGTCCACCAGAATYCCCAGCTTGGCCAGTACTTCAATATCTTCATCGATTTTGCCTACACGATCCAAAACTTCATCGTAATACTCTTTGGGAATAGAAATAAACTCTACGCCCCGGGATTTGAGATTTTYCACCGTTGCTATAATGTCTTTGGTGTACATGGCTACGTGCTGAACTCCTGCTGTTTTGTAAAAGTCGATAAATTCCTGAATCTGAGATTTCTTCAGTCCATCTGCYGGTTCGTTGATAGGCATTTTCACTCGTTCTGATTYATCTGCCACAACTATGGATCTCAATGAAGTGTACTCTGTTGATATGTCTTTATCATCCACAGTCCAGATACGGTGGAATCCTAAGATTTTTTCGTACCACTCCACGACGGGAGTCATACAATCCGAAGCTTGGTTTCCCACAATATGATCAATATGAGTGAGTCCTACGGGATTGTCAATTTCCGGCATATCCAAATCCATCATTTCGGGAAGAAACGTTCCGTTAAATTCGTCTCGTTCAACAAAGCTATGAATGGTATCGCCATACGTCTTGATGGCGGAAAGTGTCACTTTGCCATTATCATCCTCAAGGATAGTGGGTGCATAAGCCGGATCAGCACCCCGTTCCAGGGAAATTTCGTAGGCAGCGGTAGCGTCATCTACCCGGAGGGCAACATCCTTGACTCCATCGCCATGTTTTTTTATRTGTTCGCCAATGAGACTGTCGTCCTCCAGAGGAGAGGAGAGAACAAACATAATTTTGTTTTGTTTTAGAACATAGGAGGCTTTATCCCTCACACCTGTTTCCAATCCACCGTAAGCCACAGGCTGGAAACCGAACATAGAACGATAGTATTGACTCGCCTGCTTAGCATTAGAGACATAGAATGCCAAATGATCAAATCCCTTGATGGTAAAGTCCGACATAGTATCCTTCCTTGAGTTGCCTATTTACAAAACTGAAGTCAAAGCTTCAATGCATTTCTGGTTATGTTCCCGTRTTCCTCCTGAGATACGAATGCAATCCGGCCAACCAAAAGATTTTAGGTTCCTCAGGATAACCCCCTGATGTAGTACCTTCTCACAAATTTGTGCTGCGTCTTCCTCTGATTCACATTTTACAGTAACAAAGTTAGTAGCTGATTTTAAATATTTAAGTTCCATTTTTTCGAGTTTATTATAAAAATATTCGAGTTCTTTTCTYGCTAAATYAACTGTTTTCTCAAGATGTTCTTTATCTTYRAGAGCGGCGATACCCGCAATCTGTGCCACGGATGACGGTTCAAAGGGGACCTTAACTTTCATAAGATTACTGACGAGGAGATCGTGAGCAAAGCCGTAGCCGATTCTTAAACCAGCCAGTCCATACGCTTTCGAAAAAGTCCGGAGCGTAATCACGTTGTCGTAGCGATAATGCATTGAGTCGGGATAATCTTCCAAATGATGAGCGAACTCGAAGTAGGCTTCATCCATTATGACCAGTACCCGAAATGGCACTTTTTTCATGAAAGCATCGAATTCGTCTACCGTGAAATAAGTGCCCATGGGATTGTCAGGATTTGCTAGATAGATAATCTTGGTATAGTCGTTTATGTGCGTTGCCATCGCWTCTAAATYATAWCGATGWTYTTTCATYGGTACCCAGTGAACTAACCGGCCGCTGGCTYTTGCCAGCACTGTGAAGCCTATGAAAGAGTTTGCRGCAGTAATAATCTCATCWTCAGGTAAAAGGAAAGTCCGCATGATGGTGCCCATAACTCCTTCTGAACCGGCTCCCAGTACAACGTTATCAAGTTTTACTTTAAACCGCTCAGCCAGTTTGCTGCGGAGTTCGTAGCCGCTGGCATCAGGGTARCGATGGACATTGTCAAGAGYCTCCTTTACTGCCTTAACAGCCAATGGAGAAGGTCCTAGAGGATTCTCATTGGAAGCGAGTTTGTAAACTTTGTCCAGACCAAGTTCTCGCTGAACTTCCTCAATAGGTTTTCCCTGTTTRTAGGGGGCMAGTTCCTTGATTTTTTTTGGTACGAGCGGCATACTATAATTTACGGCAAGTTTTGGCTATTCCAATGTACCCTSTTAGGRTATAGTAGCCCAATKCGTTGMTTTTACAGATTAAAACAGACTACTTTAGGCTCAGTCATTTCTTGAAGGGCAAACTTAATTCCCTCTCGGCCGAGACCACTCATTTTGACTCCACCAAAGGGCATCATATCTAGACGGTAGTCAGTTGAGTCGTTTACAATGATGCCGCCGGCATCAAGATTTTGGATAGCATAGAAAGCGTTGTTTACATCCTGAGTAAAGATAGCCGCTTGTATACCGAAATTAACACTGTTTGATCTTTTCACCCCTTCCTTGAGATTCTCTATCTGATATAGCGAGACGACAGGACCGAATATCTCATCACAACTCAGCTTCGCCTCGTTCGGAGTCTCCTCCAAAACTGTTGGCTCCACAAGAGTACCTTGACGCTTTCCGCCAGTGAGCAGTGATGCCCCTTCATTTACAGCTTCTTCCACCCACAGAACGATTCGTTCAGCCTCTGGTTCTGAAATCACTGGYCCCATATCGGTCTCTTCTTTGAGTTTATCACCTATCTTATACTGCTGGGTTTTTGCCACAAATTTTTCCTTAAATTCGTTAAAAACAGTCTTCTGAATATAGATTCGCTGCACTCCGATACAGTTTTGTCCCGCAGCCCAGAATGATCCTGAAACGGAGAGTTCTACTGCTTTATCCAAATCACAATCTTCGAGGACAATGACAGGTGAGTTTGAGCCAAGCTCCATACCTATTTTCTTAATGCCAGCATTTTGAGTGATTCTCTTTCCTACTTCAGTTCCTCCTGTAAACGATATCATCCTCACTCTGGGATCACTCACTAGAGCGTCGCCGATAATATTACCGTGTCCAGTTATTACGGAGAGGACTTTGGGGGGCAGGCCTGCTTCCAACATGATCCCAGCCAGTTTCAACGCCGAAAGGGGTGTGACGGTGGCTGGTTTAAGAACCACTGAATTCCCTCCGGCAATAGCAGGGCCAATTTTGTGAGCGACGAGATTCAGAGGATCGTTAAAAGGTGTAATGGCGATGATTATCCCTATTGGTACGCGRAAGTAATAGCCAACCCTATTTTCACTTCCCGGAAWGCTGTCAAAAGGGAKGGATTCTCCCAAAGYACGTCTTGCTTCTTCTGCGGAYAAAGTGATGGTATTRATRGCCCGGCTYACCTCTTTSCGYGCTTCTGTAATCGTTTTTGAACTTTCTCTAGCGATGAGGTGAGAAAAGTCATCCTCCCGACTTTTCATAAGAGAGGCTGTATTGTAGAGAATATCTACTTTCTTATGGGTGGGAAGATGTTTACTAATTTCGAAACCTTCTACAGCAGTTGAAATAGCCAGATCGACATCTTCTAAAGTTGCAGAGGGGACAGTATCGACAGTTGAGCCGTCGAAGGGATCGGTTACTTCAATAGATTGCTCCCGATCGAGCCACTCACCATTTAGTAACATTTTGATTTTTTGTCCCCCTGGATTACTGAAAGATTCCSACTATGTTTTTGAGTAGAAAATCTAAATGACTTGAAGAATAACATTTGGTATGCTCTACTTTAGTAATTTAATTTTACATTACTATTTAATCAATAAACAATATTAGCCGAAACGTTTTGATTTCATAAAGGAAAATAATTATGATATTTGAMAATATCCTCGAAACWATAGGGCAAACTCCCATTGTTCGTTTGCAGCGCGTCGGAAGTGAACTCGACTGTGAACTATACGGGAAGTGCGAATTCCTGAACGCCGGCGGCTCTGTCAAAGACCGTATAGCTGTCCGCATGATCGAAGAGGCGGAGAAGACAGGAAGGATCAAGCCCGGCGATACACTTATCGAGCCCACATCCGGCAACACCGGCATCGGCATGGCTTTGGCGGCGGCGGTGAAAGGTTACCGGATGATCATTACCATGCCGGAGAAAATGAGCAAGGAGAAGCAGGTGGTGCTGGAGGCGCTGGGAGCAGAAATAGTCCGGACGCCCACAGAAGCTGCTTGGGATKCGCCGGAAAGTCATATAGGAGTGGCGAAAAAGCTCAACGAGGAAATCGCCGATTCCCATATATTGGATCAGTACAGCAATCCCGGAAATCCTGACGCTCACTATTACGATACCGCTGGAGAAATTCTCRAGGATATGGGCGACAACCTGAGCATGGTGGTCATTGGCGCCGGTACGGGCGGAACCATTACCGGCGTCGCCAARCGGCTGAAGGAAGATCTGCCGGAGGTAACCATCATCGGTGTTGATCCGTACGGCTCGATTCTTGGTGGCGGTGACGAAATCATTCCGTATCATGTGGAAGGGATCGGCTACGACTTTTTTCCCGATGTGCTGGACAATTCACTGGTGGATGAGTACGTGAAGGTGAACGATAAGGATTCATTCCTTATGGCACGGCGGCTGATTAAAGAGGAAGGTCTGCTGATCGGAGGCTCATCCGGCTCTGCTGTCTGGGCAGCTCTGCAGGTAGCAACTCGGTTGGGAAAAGGTGAACGGTGCTTGGTGATCTTGCCCGACTCAATCCGTAATTATCTGACGAAGTTTGTGGATGACGAATGGATGAAAGAGATAGGCTTTTTAGATGAGGAGGAATAATGAAATTTGATACAAAAGTAGTTCGCGCGGCGATTAAACCGGATCCTACTACCGGAGCCATAGTACCACCCCTATACCAGACGGCGACTTACGTCCTTCCGGAAGTAGGACGAGATTTGGGATTTGACTACACCCGCTCCGCCAATCCCACAAGGCAAGTGTTAGAAGAGAACCTGGCTGCCATCGAGGGTGGGAAATACGGTGTCTGTTTTGCCAGCGGTATGGCGGCAGTGGACAGCTGCTTGAAGCTGCTGAAAGCCGGAGATCACGTGGTCTGTACCGATGACGTTTATGGCGGTGTCTCCCGGCACTTTGATAACATTCTCGTCCGCTATAACCTGGAGTTCACCTACGTTAACACTTCCGAACCAGAGGAAGTAAAAACCGCCATTAAGTCCAACACAAAAATGCTGTGGGTRGAGACGCCAACCAATCCGCTTCTCAAAGTGASTGATCTGGAAGCCATGGCGAAGATCGCCAAAGAACATGACYTGATTTACGGAGTTGATTCTACGTTTGCTACACCAGTTTTTCTGCGACCGCTGGAATTCGGTGCCGACATCGTCATGCATAGTACCACCAAATATATCAGCGGGCACAACCAGCTTATCGGCGGGATTCTCATCACCAACCGAGACGACATTTTCGAGGAGATGAAGTATGTGCAGAAGACCATTGGAGCTGTGCCCAGTCCTTTCGATTGCTGGTTAACACTACTGGGTGTCAAAACGCTTCAYCTWCGRATGGCKAAGCACACCGAGAACGGGCAGATCGTAGCTGAATTCCTCGAAGCTCATCCCAAGGTRGCGAAAGTGATCTACCCCGGGCTACCGTCCCATCCTCAGCATGAGATAGCTAAGGTGCARATGTCCGGCTACAGYGGGATGATCTCTTTCGAGCTTACGGGCGGTATCCAAGCCGGGAAGGCGGTCATGAACAATGTGAAACTCTGTGCACTGGCGGAGAGCTTGGGCGCTGTGGAGACTATGATYACCCATCCCGCCACCATGACTCATGCGGATGTGCCGGCTGCCGATCGCCATGCCCGGGGACTGACAGATGGYCTGGTRCGGATCTCGGTAGGCATCGAAGATCCAGAAGACATCATGACTGATTTGGAACAGGCGCTGGAGAAGGCATAGAAATGACGAAAAAGAAAATGAGCATTGATACCAAACTGATCCATGCCGGCGAGCCGGACCCGCGGATAGGCGGTGCCGTAAGCATTCCCATTTTCCAAACAGCCATGTATGAGACCGCCGGGGAAGAGAGCTACCACGATGTCAAGTACATTCGACTGAACAATACGCCCAACCACAAAGCAATTCATGAGAAACTTGCTGCKCTGGAGAATGCGGAGGCTGCTCTGGTCACATCCAGCGGAATGGCGGCTATTACCACCTCCCTAATGACTTTTCTTTCCACCGGCGATCATCTGCTGATTCAGGACACACTCTACGGTGGTACCCATACTTTCGTGAATCACGACATCGAGAACTGGGGCGTGTCGTACGATTTCATTGATGCTCAYGATCCGGCATCTTGGGCGGCAAAGCTGCGACCTGAGACAAAGGTCTTTTATGTGGAAACTATGACCAATCCGTTGCTGCAGGTAGCGGACCTGAAGGCGGTAGCGGATTTTGCCCGGGAGCACAACCTCATCTCCATCATTGACAACACKTTTGCCTCGCCTGTGAATTTCCGTCCGCAGGAGTGGGGTTTTGATCTCTCGTGTCACAGCTGCACCAAATATTTGAACGGTCATTCCGATATTGTGGCTGGGGCGATTATTGGCTCATCCGAGCACATCGAGCAGRTCACTCATAAGCTGAACCACTTAGGCGGCACGCTGGACCCTCACGCTTGTTACCTACTCCACCGTGGTGTAAAGACATTAGCTCTCCGCATGGCCCGCCACAATGAGAGCGCCTTGAAAATTGCCCAATTCCTGCATGAGCACCCGGCATTGGAGCGCGTCAACTACCCCGGTCTGCCGGACCATCCTGACTACAAGCGGGCGCAGGAGCTGTTCGATGGTTTCAGTGGGATGCTCAGCATTGAGCTTAAGGGCGGGCTGGAGACGGCTAAGCGTTTTATGGATAGGGTGGAGCTTCCTGTGGTGGCGCCCAGCCTGGGCGGTATCGAGACGCTGGTGACACGGCCGGCTACTACTTCCCATTCGGGCATGTTATCAGATGAGCGTGAAGCCGTGGGCATTACCGACAGCCTGGTACGGGTATCCATCGGGATTGAGGACGTTGACGATCTTATATCCGATTTTGACCAAGCGTTGAGCTAGAGTAACATATAATCTTTGCAGGATAAGATGTCTCTATTTTAATGGGGATACATCTACTAAGTTATTAGCGAGTATGATTTTTTGGCCTCCTTAATTAAACCCATGGTAATTTGAATTTACAGTATCCAAAAGAACATAAGCCGACTAATAATTTACTACGATTCTTGCAAAYAAACCTTCCAGCTGGGTGCTTTCAWCCTATCCCTTTKGGTGGGGATTATTTCAACAGCACCATCTTCTTTRTCTGTACAAAACTGCCGCTTTCAATTTTAACAAAATAAACACCGCTTGGGTGATGACTGCCATCCCATTGGATGCTGTGATATCCTGTAGATAGTTCATCATTTATAAGTGTTACGATTTCATGTCCAACCATATTGTACACCTTAACTGTAACAAACTCTGCTTGAGGAATTGAGAACTCTATTGTGGTCGTTGGATTGAAGGGATTGGGGTAGTTCTGGTGAAGCGCAAATTCTGCAGGCATTCCATTATCTGAATTAATACCCAGTGGATCATAYACATGAATACTGATACTGTCCGTCCAGAATATAATTCCTTCACTGGTAATTCTCACTTCAATGGGGATATCCGTATCCGGCTCACACTCCGGATCGATTAATAATCTGAAAAGTGTTGTACCGGATGAAGTTCCTCCCGGGGGAATATCGCCGTAGTCGGGATATCCAATACTCCCCAAAAGCCAAATACATTCGTCATTTCCTGGATAGACATTTGCCGAGACATTTGTTACAACTTCCTCCTGAGCGTTATTCATAATTGTCATGGTAAAATTTATATCTTCACCGGGATTGGGGAAAGAATCAGGTGAAACAATTTGAAAATTCTCAACCACGATAGGTCCCATAGTGGTGAATGCATTATAATAGAATTCATGAATTAAGAGAGTATTGGTCATTGTATCTTCCAACGTAAATTCGATATCATACACTGTTTCTTCCGTATTAGCTGACCAAGTCCCACCCCAAATGTCATCRTCAGCTTCCCCATCATTGTGGGCGCCATCATCAAAAAGTTCAATTTCAACACTACTGCTATCGTCTCCATGAACAGACAAAATCGGTACATGGACATCTGATAGAAACATCCATTCAAGCTCAACTGTTAACTGAAGCTCACCTGTTTCCGGTTGAACATACATAGCAGACCATTCCACATCAGCAACTGGTGACTGTGCCACTCCKACTGACATCCATGCATGATGAACACTGTTGTATTTATCACTGTCCCCRGGATAAAGAGCGGAAACGACTTCCAGCATGGCAAGACTCCCTATATCGAAATCATCCGTTGGAAGCAAATATTCTGTATTCCAGATATACCAGATATTTGCTGCAATATCCCGTGATTCATCTAAATCTTGGCTCAGCGGAGGCACTTCAATACCGTAATGACTTCCTCCTGTAATCATCATGTAAAATGCCTTATTGGGGATTCCCGAATTTGAATGAACACCGCCGTAATCGTTGCTCCCTGTGGGATTATCAGTAAAGGGCACAAAATAAGGATGATTTACATTATCAGGRTCGCCATAGGCAGGCGGATTACTTAAGCTTCTGATGGCACCTCCGGAATAATACAGGTCCTCWCCCATAAGCCAGTCTGCATCCTCATGCCACATGGCTTCTACAAGATAGCCGAAAATATCGGAGAGAGATTCATTCATAGCTCCGGACTGGTTTTCATAGATAAGTCCTGATGACCCCCATGTAATGCCATGGGTTAATTCATGGCCTGCCACATCTATGCTGGCAGTAAAAGGACGGAAGGATCCTCCTCCAATGCCGTAGTGGACCGTTTCTGTAATAAAGTTATAAAAAGCATTATTTACACTCATATTKGGATTCGGACCATAATCTATAAAACCGATGACTCTTCCACCTTCATCATCCCAACCGTTCCTACCATGTTTGATATTAAAATAATCAATGGATTTAATATGATGATCGTGGGCGCTCACTCCAGACCGGTGAGATGTGGATGGAGTTCCCGATGAAAAATTATCTGTTTCACTGTTCACCACAAATACCGGATTCCATGCAGAATTGTACGCAGAKACGGTATATATTCTGCTGGGTGCATCTTCACTCTCATCGATCAGATTAAACTCACCATAAGATGCGTTATAAGGGTCAGGGTAATAATATCCCCATAGTACATTTAGACTATCAAGCGCTTCCTGAATTGGCTCCATATCAAAAGTATCACCTTCATAGATATCCAATGAATCTACCGCCTCATCCAGCAGATTGATTCCTGATCCCATTGTTGGACCATCAGTAAAGGTGAGAGTATTCCATTTCAGGATCTCCCCTGTTTGGGCATCTATAATGTATCGCCTTGACAAAGGAAATGAAGATAAATCAACACGGTAAGAAAGATGGAATTCACTGTTTTTTTTGTAAATGACCAACTCAATTTCCTTTGCTTGAGTTTTTTCCATTCCAAAATGTGTAATAGCAAATTGAACCGCATGTTCTACAGTGATAGTGGGTGTTACATCAGTTTCAATTCCAGGGGAAAAACCACTGGAAATAGTTGAAATGTGCCCGTCAATATCGGTATGAATTTTCAACAAATGATACATGAAGGGAATTCCTTTATACACCTGAATCAGTGTAAGATGATGCATTCCAAAATTATCTGTGGATTGCTTGATCACTTTTAATTCAGATTCGACATTTTCAATGCCAAATAGTGTTTTGTGATCATCTAGAAACTGAAGTGCTTCAGCAGCAAAATTATTGCCAATTGTGCCGCTAAGCTTTCCATTAATATTCCTAACAGTGCCAGAGGGATGATAATTAACAGTAAAAGGGACAGAATCACTTCTATTTTCAGAATCGGTTTTCAATTTCATAAGGAGTTCACCATCATCTGGTGATGACCAGAGAAGGTTTAATCCTAATGTAATAATTAGAGCAATGGGTTTTTTCATATCACGCTCTCGTTATTACTATCGCTCCCAGTTCAAACACGGTAGAATGTAAGAACAAATGCGGGGAAACAAAAAACCCCGCTTTTTG
>NVVH01000040.1 GCA_002402135.1 Fidelibacterota bacterium
TGCAAACCTGAGCTTCTTTGGATTTTCAGGATAGGTCATATCCCATACTTGGAACTTTGCCGGTCTATTGTTGAGACTGGGACTGGTAGGGTGCCAGGAAGTGTCTATATATGTGCTATCAAAGAAAATTATGTAATCTGAAGGGGAACGATAAACCTCTCCCCCACTAATTAAATATGTAATCTGTAATTCATAATTACTGCTACCGGCAATCCATCCTGAATTGGAAGGGTTATAGTTTACTGTTGAATCATTGTAGATGGTGAGCATAAGACCGTCGAACTCCAAGCTGTTGTCTCCGTATACCCCTGTTTGATTAAAAAGGACAGTTCGAGAATCGGTTATATCCCGGACGGTATAGATAATCTCATTGGCAGAGGTGTCATCAAACAGGAAATGGTAGGTAGTGGTGTCGTCTTTTATCTTAAGTGGGTCGAGCAGGGTGTAAATGATGGTTCCTGTCGCTGGACCGGCGATATGTTCCAGCTCGGATAGTTCAGGAGGGACGTATCCTGCGGTAGGAGCAGATGGCGTTGCTATCGCCGTATTCACTCCTGATCCGATAACGTTGCCCAGCCTATCCAGTTCAAAATCGATGGCGCAAATACTCGGGGAAGTGACAAGAAGAGTAGAATCATTAGAAAGCCCGCGTTCATAGAAGTCAGTGTCATATCCTTTGTCGTAGGAGACAAGGGCATAATAATAAGTTTGCCCATTTAGGACGTCCGTATCCACCCAGAAGTGTTTAAGACCACTATCTGTCCCCATGTTCAGGTTTGCCCCGGTGGGTTCATCTATCCCCGGTTCAGAACCGATCCCAATGGGATGGGGACCTGCAAGTCCATCCACCAGATCAAACTGCGCTTCAGGCTCAAAAAAGACAGCATTCCCGTAACTGTCTGTTACCGGATTCGAATCGGAAAAATCATACCAGGTACTTTTGTAGATCATATACCCTTCGAAGTCAATCCCATAGACAGGATCCCGTGAACGTTCAGCAAGCTTATCCCAATAAAGGGTCACCTTTTTGTCCCCTGCTACTGCAAGAAGCTTCGGCTTAAGCGGGGGGGATTTAAAGCGGTAGTTGGCGTCGTAAATGTTCTGAACTGTTTTCTTATTCCGAAGAATATCATCTTCATCTTCTCCTAAAAGAAGGGCAAGGGAAAAACGTTCTGTTTTACCTGGCTCAAGCAGGAAGAAACCAGAAGCATAGAAGAATTCGTAATTTGTGAGCAAGTTAGGATCAGGGAGCACCCAACGACCCGGATGTAATAAAGTCCACATGAGCTCATCATTGGCAAAGACGACCGAATTCTCAATATGGGATTCCATGCTGGTCAAACCAATCTGGTCGGACTCATCCACATCTGTTTTCCCGAAATTGGGTTCTCCTTGCGTGGGGATACCGTCACCTTCGCCGGTATCCCAGCCTGGATACTTGGGATGTTCGGGCCCGATACCGTCCATTCCTAAATCGTCATTGAGTACTTCAAAGGATTCCCACTCTCCATTTCCATTAAGGTCACCAAAGCTAAGCCAATCTCCATCCTCATCCCCAGACCAGTGGGGGACTGGTTCCCGTTTGTAAAACAGTATAAATTTATTTACATCATCAATGCCATAAGGATAAGTGTCCAACCATGTTCCGGCATCGTTATCCCGACTTTCATCAATCAAACCATCGTCATCATTATCTATCCCATCTTGATCTATCCCCGGGCTTTCCAGAAAGGCAAATCCTATATACCCAACAGGAGACCATCCTCCTGACCCCAAATTATCACTATCCCAAGAATATGTAATATCCATATTCCCATAGGAAATAAATTCAGCTAAATCATCATTTTCCTCCCCCGTTCCTCCAACCCTTGCGTCGAATACCTCTCCAAAGACAATTTTATCGTAGGTGGTTGTTGAGACGTTTGTTATGTCATAGAGCCAGAAGATGCAGTCTTGAGCGAGGGGATCGGACCACTGGAGGCCTCTGACAGCAACTTGGAGTCCTAAACCGTGGCGGTTGGGATCAGTGTTATCCGGGATATAATCAAACTCAACATTGAAGTTATCATCCATCACGAAATAACTTTCTTGGTCCGCTTGGAAAACGTCACGACCGAAGTAGCCATTCCACGATCCGGGCCATCCGGGGTCATCCTGAATCATCCTATCGGGCCAGTCGGAGGGCCAGCTTTCTAAAAGGTCACTCATGGCAGGGGAGCCCTGTGCCGGATTGAAAAATCCTGGCAATGGTTCCCATCCCATCTGACCTCCCAGAATTGGGTTGGTATCCGTGGCATCCCAGTCCAGACTGCTTTCGCTGAGAATATGAATAGTGTCTCCGTTTACATTCACAACTTCCGCAGCGACCAAAATACTGTTTTCATCGCCGTATTCATGCCCCGAACCTTTAGGCCATTCGATCCGTGGAGGTGGGTAACCCCAGCCATGCCAGCCGCTGATGTCCCCCTGATTGAAATAAATTGTAGCAATCAGATTTCCATTATGGGTTCCCATTCTCCGGAAAGCCACATCTCCATAGGGACCACCCCCGTAAGCCGCAGTGGCAGACAAAAGCAGCGCCAAGGCCATAATGAACTTCTTTAAATTTCGGAATTCCCTGCTTGAAACTTGTCTCGAATCTCTTCCAGCCACACACGCTTTTGGGGGACAGGCGGGTCGGGAGAAACTTGTCTTGAATCTCTTCCAGCCCCACACGCTTTCGGGGAGCAGGCGGGTCGGGAGAAACTTGTCCCGGTTCTCGGGAGTAACTTTATTCCGCCTAACCACTGAGGTATTACCTGTCATCGCAATTAGAATCCTAAACTGAATCCCAATATAACCCTTCTGGGTTGAGAGAACATATGAGGGCGATTCACCCATTGTGATTCGGATCCTATGTCTACCCACTCACCCCAGTACTGCGTACGAACTGTGTAACCCGCACGTCCGGTATCATTGTACACTGCAATTTCATTCCTCCTGTCAAAAAGATTATAAACTTTCATAAATAGTGAACCCCTGATTCCTCCGATATTGAATTTTTTATGAGCATTGAGGTCAATTGTGATATTGGCCGGTTTTCTTTCATTATTCTCAAAGCGAGTAAATTGTGCACCCGTTTGCGGAGGCTCGAAGGTATAGGGTAAGCCACTGCCAAATTTACCCAGAATACTCAATCCCCAGTTCCCAGGGATCGTTACCATTAGATTAACATTTAAAGTATGTGTCTGATCCCAATCTAAAGGGACAACCCTGATTTCACTTTCACGTCCGCTAATCTCATCTAAAAAAGCGTCATTCGGATCTGAGGCGTTCCCTTCGGCAATTTGAAATGTATAATCCAAAGAAACAGAAATATTTCTAGAAGATCGTTGATTCAAGGCGAATGTCACTCCACGAATATTTCCATAGTCCCGATTGATATATCTCGCATAGAGTCGTGTGTCATACATCTCAATAATTTCAGTACCTAACAGGTTTCTCATATCTTTATAAAATCCAGTAATATCAATTCCAATATCGTCACTAATTTGTTGTTGAAGCCCCAATTCATAAATGACCGTTTGCTGCGGTTTCAATTCGGCATTACCCATTTTGTTGCCTTCTGCTTCAGGATCAATACTAAATATTCTATCAAAAACTCCTTTACCTTCATTCTTATTAAGCGGTCCTGAGCGAACCTCAAAATCAGAATTGAAGTAAAGATACTGAAACGGCGGTGTCTGAAAAAAGTGACCATAAGAAAAATGGATTGCACCTCTATCTGTGATAGGGTAGGAAATTCCAATTCTGGGACTTATTTTTTGCGTTGGTTCAGCAATTTTATATTTGTATTCCCACGGTTTATCTTGAATATCAACAGTTCTTAATACAGTCATAGTGGAACTATTAAAATCTCCCTCGCGAATGCGAAGCGTATCAGTTCCACCAATAAAGTTCACCCAAAAATACTTGGCATTATCCGGATCTCTTGTGTCAGTTGGAACTTTACCGGCAGGATCAAAGTAGTCAAATCGAATACCAACATTCACAATCATATCCTCAAATTCTATTTTGTCCTGTATATATACTGCAACTTCCAAAGGACGGTGTTTATAATTATTGTAATTTATATTCCCCGGGACATCCGCCCCTATTGCAGGTTTATAATCAGTACTCCGATCCAATAACACCCTAAAATCTTTATAAGTCATCGTGTATTTTGTGATCTCAAATCCGGTCTTCATTTGGTGATTATTTGTCACCTGACTCAGCAGATCAAACCTCCCACCGTTACTTGTGGTACTGCGACTTACATGCCAGAGTTTGGTGCCACCATCGTAAAATCTGCCCCTGTAGGCCTCAACATCCACATATCCTAAATTGAATGGGTCATCAAAGACATGCCTTTCATAATGGGTTGCCATATTGGATAGTTTAAATGTATAAAATGTGGTGGCAGACAACGTATGGTTCAGGGTAAAAATTTGAGTGAGTGCATTCTTATAGTGCTTGTAATCGCCATCTGGGTTAAATCTGAAAAGCTGGTCATATATGCGGTAGTTCGAATTATCCCAAAATACGCCATACGATAGTTTGATCTTTGGGAGAGGTCGGAAAGTCAGCTTACCCTGTGCAGTTGTTTTCCAAAAGAAGTTCATTGAAACAAAAGCACTATCCCCGGGTTCAACTGCCCAAAATACACTATCAGGGTTAGATTGATTAAGAAAGCCCGGAGTTACCCACCTTCTTCCATACAACCATCCTTTATCACTGTAATATCTACCGGAAGCAAAAAAAGTCAACTTGTTACCTAATCCTAGAATTGGTCCATTTAGACTTACTTGTATATTCGATAAACTATTGGGATTAATATCATTGATGTTCACAAACACATCATCATCAAAACTCAAATAATCCCCTAAATAAGTTGAAATATTTCCCGATAATTTCTGACCTCCATCCTTAGTTATGATTTCAACAATACCTGACATAGCCCTTCCATACTCTGCATTAAATGTTCCACTGACTACCGTGAGCTCCTGTATAACGTTATTTTCCACTTCTACTGCGATTTCACCTGAGAATGGATCACTTACAGAAATACCGTCAATCAGATAAAGAATTTCACTCGACCGGCCACCGCGAATGTGGATTTTATTGTCACTTCCTTTAATGATTCCCGCCTGTAGTTCAAGAACATCTCCAATCTCCTCCACAGGCATTCCGGAAATTGTCTCACTGCTGATAGTCACCCTTGAAGAAGTGAGATCCTTTTTGATAATAGGTTTTTCCGCCATAACGGTGATTTCCTCACCGGCAATGTCGGCAATAGAGAGTTGAAAATCCATGGTGGTAGTAAAATCGGCATTAACAATAACATTAGTGTAGCTGACATTGGTATAACCAATCATCATGCACTTTACAGTATAAGTTCCGGGAGGTATGTTTAAAATATTGTAGTATCCAGTTAAATCAGTTGCGGCTCCTAATCCTTCTCCTTTCACAATAATGTTGCACCCAACGAGAGCATCACCCGTTGCCTTGTCGGTTATTCGCCCTGTAATTTTGCCGGTCGTTCCGGCCCAGATTAAGGATAAAAATAATGCTGGTATCAGAATTAAATGCCGAAGAATCAGAAGAAAATTACCTTTATAACGATGATTAGAATCTTTCAATTTATTCCTCTAATTTATATCTTTGGTGGAATTACGAATAACAAGTTCCGTTTTAAGCAGGCTGGTCACATAGGGAATGTTATTTGTTTTATCTACTCTTGATAATAATAAAGCAACCGCATTTAAGGCCATTTCCTGCACTGGTTGCCGGATAACAGTCAGTGGATTAGGCAACATAGTGGCTGTTTCAAAATCATCAAAGCCTATAATAGAGATATCATCTGGGATCTGTAATCCACAATCCATTATTCCTTTACAAGCACCTAACATGATACGATTATTTGCCGTAAAAAATGCTGTTGGAACATTTTTCGATCTGAGTATTTCTGTTGCTGAATCATAGCCATGTTTAAAAGTGTAACGTCCATGTTTTACATAATTCTTGTGTATGGAAAGTGATGCTAATTGCATGGATTTTCTATATCCCGCATATCGGAGTCGATTATTTGAATCGTAGGAATTGCCACCGATGTATCCAATCTCTTTATGCCCCTGAGATATCAAGTATTCTATCGCTTTCATAGTACCTGCTTCGTTATCAACCAAGACATAGTCAGCTTTCATTTCATCGATATTACAATCAAAAAGGACAAGTGGTACATTTCGAAATTTTATTATTGATATATTTTCTATGGATTTCTGAATTGGTGATAAAATAATACCGTCAACCCTTCGACTGATTAGTGAATTGATAAGGCTACTTTCTCTATCTAAATCATATCCTGTATTACAAATAATTATAGTATATCCTTTAGCATAAAGAGCTCTTTCAACAAATTTTATAATATGTGAATAAAATGGATTGGTTATATCTCTAACTATAACGCCTATTGTAAATGTTTTTTTCTCTCTAAGTGATCGAGCTGTATCATTTTTTAGATAATTTAAATCTTTTGCCAAAACAGTGATTTTATCTGCTGTAACCCTGCTTATTCCAGATCTCTCCCATTTATTGTTTAATACCCGGGAAACCGTCGAGCGCGATACATTAATTATATCAGCAATTGTTTGGAGCGTTGTTACGTTCAAACTATGATTCCAATAATATTATGGATTTCATTTTGACAATATCCATAATAAAGCTTTTAATAATTTTCCATATATGATAATTCCACCATCGATTGTGTAGAATTTATATTGATAGAACTTGTTATATCAAGCACTTTTAATTTCTGCCTGTTTAATGCCTGGCTGTAATGTTTTTACAAACATGATTTGTACATTGTAATATTTTCCGCATTTCCGTCATGTTTCCCATTCTTGTAAGTGCCTTCTCTCTTCTTCTATCCATTAGACCAATATTCTATATGTTTTTCTGTTTTACTCATCATACTTGAGCCAGAGGCGTTTCATTTTATCCTCTCGTTATTACTCCCAGTTCAAACACGGTGAGGTTACCATTCTATCCCTTTGGGATAAATAGACGAATAGTCAAATAGTCTAATCCCTAATACAACGGACAGAAAACCCGCTTCGCTTATTGAGTCCCCCGCCTCTCCGGTACAACTTTGAATTACTGTAAGCCAGCATCCGGGGCAACGCGAAGATACCATAGTGCACTGTAGTAGACCAGAAGTAGCCGTATAAACGCATTTCGGAATAGCCACCATCAGTGTGTTTGCGGAAACCACCCGGAAGGCCTGTGAACCCACCTTCATTAGTTCCTTCTCCCGAAGCTCTTATTTTTGTATCTCTCTTCCACAATCCATCACCACCTTTAATAGTTCCAGTAGATTTCATCTTTCCACCTGCAACATCGCTTCCTCCAAGATAATCTACTAATGTCTGCCACTCATCATCCGTAGGTACATGCCACCCTTCCGGGGCAATGTTTCTGCTGTCATCCACGGCATACCAGTTGTAAAGGTATCCGTAGGTATCGGCGTTGCTTTCGTTATTGTCATAAACTGCATAAGCTCCGGTTGTAAGATCATCCCACTTTGAAGCACTGTTACTACTACGAGCACCAACACCACCACGACTACTAAGTACGTTGGGAATGGCATCGCCATTGCGGAAGTGTGTTACCTTCAGGTTCTCTGCCATCCAAACTTGGTCGCCGATTTGTACAGTTTGGTAAACATTGCCGTCTATGTCGATAACTGCCGCTGCCGCTGTTCTTATTCCCCCCTCGTTATTTCCTACGATGAAGTTTATCTGACCGTCTTCATCCCAGCGAGTCTCCTGAATTAATTCACCATCTTTGAAGGTTGCTTCTCCAAACTTTTGGCCATTCTTATACCACCCAGTGTGTAATCCATATGGTTCTCCATCTTTGTAGTTTCCTTCATTTTTCTTCTGTCCATTCTTATACCATTTAGTCACTAATCCATCTTCTTTCCCATCCTTGAAAGTTGCTTCAACTTTCTTTTCCCCATCACTATATAACGAGAATACTGGTCCAGAGTATGGTTTATCTAAAGTCAAAAACTTATCGCCTTTGGTGTACCAAACTCCACCACTTTCAATAAGCGTGGTTTCAAAGTTAATAGGTTCTTTTTCAGGCTCTTTTTCTGAACTACCACACCCAACAACCAGCATCAGTACTGTAATGATTAGTGCTGTAGTGATTAGTAGTGTTTGTTTCATTTTAGTCTCCTCCTAAGTAAAGCTCTCTAACAGAAAAGCACACAGTAAATGGAATGTAGCTTCTGAGGCGGTGAAAGGCAATAGCGGAGAGGGAGGGATTCGAACCCCCGGTCCTGATAAACAGGACAACGGCTTTCGAGGCCGCCGCATTAAGCCAGGCTCTGCCACCTCTCCAAAATCTACCAGTTTCAATGAATCAAATTTACACTTTACCGTCTGCTTTTGAAAAAGTTAACCAAGAGGGAACTGCAATCGTTCTCCAGTATGCCTCCCTTGACTGCTGTTTTGTGAGAAAACCTGGGATCGGAGCATATCTGATAAAGAGATCCGCAGCAACCCTCCTCTTCGTCGTAGCARCCGAATACTACTTTTTCTAGACGCGAATTTATGATGGCTCCGGCACACATGGCGCACGGCTCCTTAGTCACATAGAGAGTACATTCTTCCAAACGCCAATCCTCCAGAAATGAAGCTGCAGCAGTGATGGCAATTATCTCCGCATGAGCAGTGGGATCGGTGAGTAATTCCATCTGATTGTGTCCCCGACCGATCAGATGACCCCCTTTCATGATGACTGCTCCCACAGGCACTTCCTTAATATCAAACGCCTGCTCAGCTTCTCGAAGAGCGAGCCGCATCCATTTAGTGTGATCTACCAAGTAAAGGGAGAGTTTTAGAGTGTTCCGCGCAGAGTCTCAAGCTGCTCTGCCAGTTCTCGACGTCCTACGACGGTAGACACATCCGGGGAAAATAYTGYCGGATTTGACATCAACTGGTGGACTTTGGAGAGACTTTCGTCAAACTGTGATAGGGCAAAATAAGATGATGACAGTGTCCAGATGATGTGCCTGGAATTGACATTGGTGTCCCTTGAAAACTGCCAGGGTGAAGCAACCTGACTGGTTGCATAGGCAGAATCGCCGGTCATAGCAAGGAACGTATTACCGCTACTCACAGCTTTCGAATAGTTGGCACTGTCGCCACGTGCGTGATATGCCATCGTCAATCCWGCGTARATYTGTTGWCCTACATTRTGWCCAYTTCCCAMMAGRTTAATGTCARCATCTRYMGTATCYGYAAGAAYCAGWGAAAGWCCAAATTCAAAATTWGAAATACTKGWTTGGATATYRCCCAGTTTRCCRTAAGTCCASCCYAATCCRTTATAAGCATCTTTRTAWACTGAATCATCAAAGGCTGATTCAATGAACCAGATGTTTGAGTTTTCATAATCCTTCAGTGCGTACAACTCCCATGCGTGATCGGCCATATGTGCCTTATCAGCCTCTACCCACTCCCTGCAGTTCCAGAAGAGAATCAGGGACGTAATGACAAAGGTTAATGTAATTTTTCTAGTCATGACTTTATTTCATCAGCATCATCTTCTTCGATGCGCTAAATCCTGAGTTTGTCGTCAAACGTGTAATGTATATACCTGAAGAGACCGGCACGCCAAAATTATCTGTACCGTTCCAGATGAATTCATGCCGACCAATCTCAACATTCCCTTTGGCTATGCGGTACACCTCCTGACCAAGAAGATTGTAGATGATGAAATTCATCTTCTGATCAGGTCCTCCGAAGAATCCGATATCATAAATGATATGGGTTTGAGCATTAAATGGGTTTGGATAATTCTGCTGAATCGAAGTGAATTCAGGGATAWAAATGGTCTTCCGGCCTATCTTAAAATATCCCATTTTTGAGGTCCACGACATCAATATTCCATTTTTAGAAATTGTGGGCAGCTCCTGCCAYACCTCCTCTTCACTCTTAATGTATAGAGCCTGATCCTCTTCTGCCAAAGTGGTATCCCCAAAGAGTGTAATCATGACCGGTTCTGCAAAACTCAACAGAGGATGTCCCATTCTATACAATCCACCTGACTTCTCGTTTACCGGGAAGAGTWGYRARTSMRYWWKWWYRARMKSYTKRWMAKRYKYKWSRGMWYCRRYRSSSMTGAYWWCKTRSAAAWMYCMRTSWGWRSYTKWWGCWAYSYMTSCRKYWTKSSCTYYKGYYAKRGSYAACWYRGSCGWKMTTGTGATTGTCGTATCACCCACTTTGGCATTACCGTACATGACAAAATCGTATGTTTTGGTCGTATCAAAGCTGTAGTGTCCAATCCAGGTAAAGTTTCCAACAGTATCCAGAGTCACTTGCTCACCGGTTTGCTGTATTGTCAACGAGACGTCCAGCGCCTTCTCTGCCGTGTCGGTCATGATAAACTCGAAGTAACGGGTGAACGTTGCGTTTTGCCCCAGAGATAACGCCAGCTTCGGTCTCGRGACTCTCCATACGCGTAAATTAAACTGAGTAGAGTCTGAATATTCCTCATCGCTAACGATTACGATTATATCAGTGGAATCCACCCAGAACTGATCAGGAATGAAGGTTGCAAATGTATCATTCAACGAAACAGTCATGGCGCTGGTGTCCGACAACACCTGGAAAGTAACCGTAGAATCATCTATATCAATGGCRCTGAGAKGTAAGATCAGGGTATCGTTCTCATTCATGCTTGTATCGAGCATTACAGCCATAACAGGTGGATCATTGAGTGCCGTTATGGTTACGGCAATATTTGTACTGTCAGCCGCTCCATCCGGATCGGTTGCCACAAAAATTACTTCCCTACCATCCACATAGTAGTTCGAATCAGCCACAAAGTAAGCAAATGTAGAACTATTTAGAGTGTCGATGATTACTGCTAGAGTGTTATCTCCAGCGGGTTGAGCAAACGATCCATTTTTGCCAAATATTGTGAACTCTTTTTTGACTCGTTCTTTTAGTATCCAATTTCGAATAATTCTTTCTAACTCAGGATTAGTCCCGGGACCAAAGAAGAATTCAGGATAGTTGGGATAATCCGTGGAATCCGGCATGACAACAGCAACCCAGATGATCTCAGTAGTATCATTGTCTACATCTGTCACATATTGATGTAGACTTAGTGTATCTCCATTGATAACATCTTCGACAAAAGTGACATTAGGAATCAAACTCACTTGCGGCGTGTCATTTACAGAACCTATTGTCAAAACAATTGAGGTTGTATCAGAAAATCCCCACTCATCAGCTACTCTAACATTAAAGTTGTAAGTGCCTGTATCTGCCTGAAGGGGTGTGTTCCAGTCAATGAGTCCAGTGTATTCTCCGATAAGGAGCGGGAAACTGGTATCGGGAATTAGTATACCTGCTGTGTCTATGAGTGTGTAGTGCAAAGTGTCTCCAAATAGTGTAGTTGTATCAATATCCGTTCCGATAATTTGATAGGCGAACTGCACGTCTTCATCTACAAATTGACTGTCCACAACCACCAGTTCAGGTGCGGAGTTGAGCCGGAGGATTCCGGGTGCGTCAGTTTCTAGAGTGTCTGAGCGATTTCCTGCGTTATCCACTGCTCTTAGACTGATATTRTAGATTTCCAGATGTCGTAAAGCCACGAGAGAATCTGCGGATGTATCGGTAACTGAAGTCCAAGCCATAGTACTGTCGAAGTCGGAAGAACCCAACCGTCCTACTGCCCAGTCATAATAGTTGATACCAGATTCACCTGCAGCTTCATTTTCACTGAATCCGGTCCAGACTGCCGAGAGAGAATCTGAGGAGATCACTGTATCAGCAGATACCACTATACCAGTTACCCATGTACCCATTATCGGTGGTATAGTATCAACAACGAGTGTATCTGTACTTGTGCTCCCCTCTGTTACGTTCCCGGCGAGATCATACAGTTCAGCCCAAGAAATGAGACTGACTCCTTCCATAAAATCAGCAGGATCGAACGCGGTACTGACAGTGTCCCTCATCAAATCGACAGTTTTATCAGACGAAATATTTGTAAGTAGCTCCGGCATACCCACATCAGTCTCTGATGATGGAACACCGTCAATCTGCATGCGRATTTGAACCTTACCTTGAAAAAGAGACGGATCATCTGARTCGATKGGAATCAACACAGCAACACTATCGGTTCGCTGATTAAACCAGCCGGCTTTCGGCAATGTCCCCATAGGCGTCACTGTACTGGTAGTAAACAGAGATGGCGGAATATTGTCTATTTCAAATACATTTGTATCCACTACATCTTCAACAAGATTCCCCGCCAAATCATAGGCAGCTAATCTGACAGTTAAGAAACCGGTATAACTGGAATCRGATGGMAGATCAAAACTGTATGTCCAAGTAGTATCTCCATTYGAWGAAGATGTAAATGGMGTTCCTTCRATGGWRTGATCAGACGTATCGGTAAATATAATCGTTAATCTTGGTAYTGCATCACTGAACCCTTTTGCCTTTTCATTAAAYGTWGCWGTAATCWGWACTTCRTCYCCNCCCTTKNCCCARATTTGTCARWRWKGRYTGATYAAYATTRRCATAMGTAAGAGARCATGTRGGGGCATCCACATCWATGTACCATGTGGTATCAAAYAAATCAGTTWCCATMCCACCYAAAGAATCKATKGRATTTATRGCACGATCCAGTGCCGTWGGTGTCACAACCACATTTCCGGAAACAGATATWCCWGGAACCTCYACTTCCGTCAGCCARACCAKCATTCCTCCGTCGAGWGTACTGTCYAARGARAAYGGTCCTCCTCCTCCCAATCCYGGCCAAGCTGTGATAAACGAGGGTGCAGTTGGTACAATCTCGTTGAAATAGGCTTTAACTTCAACTGTGTCGCCCGGCATGGCAGGATTCTTGGAATAAACCAGGGAATCTACCGTGGGACCGGTAGTATCGTACATCACTGATCCAGATATCGTCTGAACCGCGGCATTGAGTGCAAAATCARAACCATCAAACATGACACGATACACAGACCCATCTACTAAATCCGGTGCATTTGCCGGCTCAAACGACTCATGAACNCCCGGNCAACAACTCCGCCCCTATCAARGTATCTATATGGGTCACCGGATCCATTACACCACTTGTCCATTGCCAGGTTACTGTCCCAGACTCCAACTCCTCACTGAGCGTATAGGTAATATTCTTGTGGTTGACAAACGAATCGCTGTCAGGACTTACACTCGTGAAGGTGGGATGAATGTTGTCCACCTCGATAATATCTAAACTTGAAGAAGTAATCGGATTACCAGCATCATCAAACGCATTAATCACTACCGTGGCGAACCCGTCATTGGAATCAGGAACAGACGAAATCACAAATATCCACTCCGTGGAATCTGTACCGTTGACCTCCGTCATCTGAGACGACTCAAGAGTATCACCGCCAGCCCACAATACCTCAAGCATCGGGAAAGGCCGCATCGGTTCATTATACACCACGGTGACTGTATCCACATCTAACTCCTTCACCAAAGAATCAGAAGTGGTCATAGACAAGACTGACGCTGTGGAGTTATCAACAAGCAGTGTATCCCGGAAGAACGTGCTGTCCGTGGTCAAACTGTTCAGCGCCCGGTCTGTTGTGGTAATCGTGACCAGTGCAGTGTCGTTGTTCACCACTCCCGAAGGAATCAGAGCATCATAAAACCATACAGTAGAATCGCCCGACTGGTCCGTCATATTGCCACTGTCACTATCACCAGCGCCGCTATTGTACTCTATCAGTAGAGAAGGAATACCACCTGTCTGTTCACTAAACGTCGCCGTAATTGTCACCGTAGARTCTGCACGAGTGAGGTATGAAGAATACRTCAGCAATGCCGATAGAGAAGTGGTGTCATACATCACTGATCCAGATATCGTCTGAACCGCGGCATTGAGTGCAAAATCAAAACCATCAAACATGACACGATACACAGACCCATCTACTAAATCCGGT
>NVVH01000041.1 GCA_002402135.1 Fidelibacterota bacterium
ATAATCGTGTTTTTGAAATTAATTGTTCTACCTTTTGAATCACCCAATATACCATCATCTAAAACTTGTAATAGAATATTCAATACACTTGGATGAGATAGAAAAAGCTCATCCAAGTGTATTGAATATTCTATTACAAGTTTTAGATGATGGTATATTGGGTGATTCAAAAGGTAGAACAATTAATTTCAAAAACACGATTATTGTAATGACTACTAATTTAACTGAATCAGAAATTAATGTATTTTTACGACCAGAGTTTACAAACAGAATAGACGAGATTGTTAAATTCAATGATTTGAGCAAGGAAGTAATTGAGAAGATTGTGGATATGCACATTCATCGAATGATAGAAACTATTGAGAAACAAGGTATTAAATGTGATGTTAATGGTGGTATTCGTGACTATTTAATAAAGAACGGATATCAACCTGAATATGGTGCAAGACCCATAAATAGATTAATTCGTAGAGATATATTGTCAGAAGTATCCAAATATTTGTTGGAGAATTCTGACGTGGAATTTATAAATATAGGATACGATAATGGAGTAACTGTGGGCGGGTAAAATTGTGAGCTTCCCTGCCCGGCGGTTTTTTTCTCCCCGTATTTTTCTCCAATAATCCTTACATTCCTCTATGAGATTAAGGTATAAACTTTTTGATTTATTACTAATAACCAACTTTAGCGTTTGGAGTTGGGCATTGGAGGAACACCCAGGTAAATGAAGATCTGGAGGGAAAGGAGTATGAAATGAAAAGATTACTATCATTATTATTTCTCATTGGGTTGAGCTTTGGGCAAAAGATATATTCTGTTGACTATGCAAACCAGGCGGATGTAAAGGTATTTGTATCTGATTATCCAAATCAGGCGGACCTTTTGGTGTATAAAGTTAAGTATGCCAATCAAGTGGGTAAAAACAATGGTAAATGGTTTTTCGTTAAATATGCGAATCAGTCGGACAAAAAGATCTATTTCGTAAAGTATGCAAACCAGGCAGATGTAAAAATCTGTTTCGTAAAATACTCTAATTTGGCAAAATGGCAAAATAAAGAGAAAATACATTTGTTTTATTAATCCCCACCACTTGTCCGCCTTTGGCGGATTCGTGTGGTTTTTTGTTACTGGGATTATGGGTAGCTTAAGATATGGATGAAATGACCAGAAGTGATTGTGTAAGGATTTTTCGGAAGCTTCTTAAAAAGTATTAAAATAGCCTTCTTGCGAGGGTTTTTTCATTACAAGAACGAGCTTAAATGCACTCGTGAGTAACCTGGTTTTCTTTGCTCTCTTTCCCGCCTTTCTTCTGTTAATTTACACCTATGACTGAAGTGGACTCAAATAGGTTCAAAGTCGGCAGTGAGCTTGAGCTTACTGTAGAATCACTCGCCTACGGCGGCAAGGGTGTAGGGCATGTAGACGGCTACACAATCTTCCTCAGAAATGGACTGCCGGGAGAGACAGTGATGGCTCGCATTACCAAACGTCGGAAAGGATTTGCCGAGGCGGTACCCATCTCGCTCATCACTGAATCGCCCTCTGCTGTGCCAAAGAAGTGCGACCACTTTCCCACTTGCGGCGGTTGTTCCTTCCAGAATCTCGATTATGAAGAGCAGATTCTCCAAAAGCGCCAACAAGTGATTGATCTCTATGCCCGCATCGCCGGTGTGAGCGATCTCGAACCGGAGCGTATCGTGCCGGCGGAAAAACAGTTTCACTACCGGAACAAGATGGAGTTCTCATTCTCCAGCCGCCSSYRGRYKSTCMCKSWGRARMMGNANGMGGTSNNCGCCNGCTTCGCMCYRSGKCKCCACGTCCCCGGGCGGTATGACAAGGTGTTGGACATCGAGACGTGCTGGCTGCAGAATCCCATCGGGAATGATATTCTCCGACTGGTGAAAGCGACAAGCCGGGCAGCTAAACTGGAACCGTATGATGTGGTGGAACACACTGGYTTTTTGCGCAATCTCATTATTCGTATTGGCGAGCGTACGGGAGAAATTATGGTCAACATTGTCACCTCGAGG
Organism: Fidelibacterota bacterium; assembly: GCA_002402135.1. Taxonomy (GTDB): domain Bacteria; phylum Fidelibacterota; class Marinisomatia; order Marinisomatales; family UBA2128; genus UBA2128. The sequence goes on from NVVH01000041.1 coordinate 2,031, forward strand.
GAAGCGCCGGATCGCCTCCAGCCTATCGTAGGTCGACTGCTGAAGCGATTCCCCGGCATCACCAGCATCGTGAACAACATCACGCGCCGGAAGTCGGGCGTCTCGTACGGTGAGTGGGAACTGCTCTTGCACGGCACTCCCTACATTCATGAAAAGCTGGGACCGCATACGTTCGAAATATCTGCCGATTCCTTCTTCCAGACGAACACGTCGCAGGCTGAGAAGCTCTATGCTGTTGCCCGAGAGTATGCTGATTTCCGGGGAGATGAAATTCTGTTCGACCTCTACTGCGGTACGGGCTCCACGTCCATTTTTATGGCGGATGGAGTGGAGAAGGTGTACGGATTCGAGCTTTTCCCCTCGGCGGTGGAAGATGCCGTCCGGAATGCCGTGAACAACAATGTGAGCTTCTGCCGTTTCTATGAAGCCAACCTGGACAAGTTTTTCCGGGTGACGCCTATTCTGAATGAGATCGAGAAACCGGATGTGGTACTGCTGGATCCGCCTAGAGCCGGAATGCAYCCCAAACTTGTCCGGGATGTGATGGGCATGAAGCCSGCCAGGATCGTCTATATTTCGTGCAATCCGTCCACGCAGGCCAGGGATGTGGCTATTATGAAGGCGGAGGGGTACAAACTAGAGAAATTAGCCATGGTGGATATGTTCCCGCATACGCCTCACATTGAGACAGTAGCATTGTTGAAAAAGTAGATATCAGTACGACAAAATCATTTATTTATCTAAAAGAGGGATTGTGCAAAACGTTTGACTTTCCTCAGTTCAATGACTATAATTCATGGATAGGAAGTTGTAAATTCGTGCCATGAGAATGTTTTTAAGAAAGTTGCTGAGGAATTCATTCTTTCAAGTATTTTCCGGCATCCTAATCGTTATGGTCATAGGGGGCTGGGGTATCGGCAAACTTGAAGGAGTTTCAGAAATTACTAAAGGAAACAATCCATTCTGGTGGGCAATTGTCACTATGACCACGGTTGGATATGGTGATTTCTCTCCTTCATCGGGTGCAGGACGTCTCTTTTCAGTCATCATCATGTTTGGAGGTATTTCTCTCACTGCTTTATTAACGGCATCTATTTCATCCATTTTCGTGACGAGAAGAATCAGGGAGGATAAAGGGTTGGAAAAAATAAACKTAACTGATCATATGATGATTTGCGGTTGGAACAAGAACGTACACCAGGTTCTCGATTCAATCCAGACTCTGTCCGGGGGTCGTAAGCTAGAAGTTGTTTTGATTAATGAAGCGAACCAGAACGAGATTGACGCAGTCCGAAATAAGTATCGTGAGATTAAGTTCAAGTACGTCCGGGGTGACTTTACCCGGGAGACCGTATTGGAGCGGGCTAATCTAAAAAAAGCATCAACAGCCATAATTCTCCCTAATGATCCCCTTGAATCTGGTAGTCATCCTGATGAGAAGACCATCTTCGGCACGCTGACCATCAAGACGCTGGCGCCCTATGTTCGGGTAGTTGCGTACTTGATGGAGCGGGAAAATCTKACACATATCAAACGTGCCAACGCCGATGAAGTGCTGCTCTCTGATGATTTTGGCGCTTTCATGCTGGCGGCTCATGTAATAGATCCCGGAGTTCCACAGACTGTGGAAAAACTGTTGAACAGCAGATCGGATTCTCGCTTCAGGCGGATTGAGATTCCACAAGAATATGTTGGGMGAWCTTTCTCGGATCTCTTCGACTATTTTCGCAGCAGGAAAGGATACTTAATGGTGAGTGTATTTTCTGAGGAAGATCAAATCGGTATTGGAGAAATACTATCGTCTGATACATCCAGCTTGGATGCTTTTATCGAGCGGAAGCTGAAGGAGGCCGGTCACTCTCTGCAGGAAGAGAGTAAGATGGCGGTGGTGATAAATCCTCAGGATGAGTATATCATTAAARAAAACGAAAAAGCAGTTGTTATTCAATAGGCGGTGAACATGGAAGACAAAAATAATCTTGGTAACTTTCGCGTTTTTTCAGATCTCTCTGAAGAATATCTAGAAAAGTTTCATAAAACTGTAGAGATCAAAAACTTTAAAGCAGGAGCTAAAATTTTCAATGAGGGAGATGTAGGCGATTCAATTTATCTTCTCTTGGATGGCGAGGTGGAGATAAATCAAGCCCTCACCCTGCAGCTCAGCAAAGGCGATTACGATACTCGTGAAAAATCCATCATACGCCTAAGGAGTGATATCTCGCCCTGTTTTGGAGAAATGTCACTGTTTGGTAATGATAACAAACGAACGGCTGGAGTTAGGGCAATTTCGGATTGCAAGATGGCGGTGATAATGAAAGACGATCTTTTCTCCATATGCGCTGACAATCCGGATCTCGGTTATACTGTTATGCTGAATGTAGCTGCMATAGTTACTGATAATTTGGTGAAGGCAAATCAAAATGTGCTGAAGCTCACCACGGCCTTCAGTTTAATCCTGGAGAAATAATTAATCGCCACAGATACACRGAGACTGGSTTAAAATATAAAATTTTCTCTGTGTYTCATTGCCTCCGTGGTTTTTCCGAATGACGAAAGCTGAACAACTCTCAAAAGTTTATGATCCTTCCTCAGTAGAGGGGAAATGGTATCAGCACTGGCTTGACAAAGACCATTTCCATGCCCAAGTCAACCCGGAGAAGGAGCCGTATACCATCGTCATTCCGCCACCCAACGTCACCGGAAGTCTTACCATCGGTCACGTCCTTAACTGCACCATTCAGGATATCTTAATCCGCCGGGCACGGATGCAGGGGAAGGAAGCTTGCTGGATACCGGGAACGGACCACGCCTCCATCGCTACGGAAGTCAAGGTGGAGCAAATGCTGGCAGAGAAGGGCATCAGCAAGAAAGAGATAGGCCGGGAAGAATTCCTGAAGTACGCCTGGAATTGGAAGGAAGAGTACGGCTCCCTCATCATTGAGCAGCTTAAGCGGCTTGGGTGCTCCTGTGACTGGGAACGGGAACGGTTTACCATGGATGACGGTTATTACCGGGCGGTCATATCTGCTTTCGTGCAGCTCTACGAAAAGGGACTTATTTATCGTGGGCACCGGCTGGTCAACTGGGATCCAGCTACTCAATCTGCTATCTCAAATGAAGAGGTAGAATACCGGGAGGTTCAGGGACATCTCTGGTATTTTCGTTATCCCGTAAAGGACTCCGACGAATATGTAGTGGTTGCCACGTCCCGCCCGGAGACAATGCTGGGCGACAGTGCAGTCGCCATCAATCCGAATGATAAACGATTTTCCCACTTGAAAGGAAAAACCATAATTCTTCCTTTGGTTGGTAGAGAGATACCTGTCATAGAAGACAATTATGTAGATCCTGAATTTGGTACCGGATGTGTGAAGGTGACTCCCGCTCACGATCCCAACGATTTCGAAATGGGGGRAAAGCATAATCTGGAAATGATAAACATCTTCCATCCTGACGGTATCCTCAATGATAATGTGCCAGAACAATTCAGGGGAGTGGACCGCTTTGAGGCTCGGAAAAGAGTAGTCACCTGCTTTGAAGAAGAAAATTTGTTGGAGAAAATTGAAGATTATACAACCAATATCGGCTACTCCGAGCGGGGGGGCGTCCCCATCGAGCCGTATCTCTCAGAGCAGTGGTTTATGAAGATGGAGGATTTGGTCAAACCGGCATTGGAAGCAGTCAGGAAAGGTGAGATCAAGTTTTATCCTGATCACTGGGTGAAGACGTATGAGCATTGGATGACCAATATCCGGGATTGGTGCATCAGCCGCCAACTCTGGTGGGGACACCGAATCCCGGTCTGGTACTGTCGCGGTAACGATATGGACCAGTGCCAAATGGACTGCAGAAAACCGATCGTCTCGGTTGATCTGCCGACGGAGTGTCCGGCATGTGGCTCAAAAGACTTGGTGCAGGATACTGACGTTCTCGATACATGGGCAAGTTCGTGGTTGTGGCCCATGGCAGTTCACAGCTGGCCTGAGGAAAGCGGGGAACTGGACTATTTCCATCCCACAGATGATCTTGTCACCGGTCCTGATATCATATTCTTTTGGGTGGCACGGATGATCATGGCGAGTGAAGAGTTCAAAGGAGAAATACCGTTCCGGAATGTCTATTTCACCGGCATGGTTCGCGACTTGCAGGGGAGAAAGATGAGCAAATCCCTAGGGAATTCTCCCGATCCACTGAAACTCATAGACAGTTACGGTGCTGATGCCGTCCGCTTCGGTATGATGCTAATCGCTCCGCAGGGTCAGGATATTCTCTTTTCCGATGAACGGATGGAAGTAGGTCGAAACTTTATGAATAAGCTGTGGAACGCATCACGATTTGTTTTAATGAGCTCAGGAGAAACGACTGCAGTTTCCATCAATGATCTTGAGAGGGACAGACTTGACACATCTGACAGGTGGATTCTCAGTCGGTTAAACCGGACCATCTCACACATAGACAAGCTGTTCACGGATTATCGCTTTAATGACATCGCCAAAAAGATTTATGATTTCACTTGGTCGGACTTTTGCGATTGGTATGTAGAGATAATCAARTCCCGGTTTTACGGTGATGATGATCTTCGGAGACAAACTGCYATCAGTGTGGCAATTCATGTGCTCAAATCCGTAGTAAAGCTGCTCCATTCCTATGCACCTTTCATCACTGAGGAGCTGTGGCAGAAATTTGAAACTGCTGCTCCGGATTTGAAGGAGGGATGTGATCTCATCGTGGCTCCTTGGCCTTTAAGTGACAGCAGATGGCWTGATGAAATTGCGGAAAAAGAATTGTCAAGTTTGCAGAAATTGGTTACAGGCGTCAGGACAATACGTTCGGAAATGGGAGTATCGCCAGCCAGTAAAGCAGACGTAATAATCCGCACCACGGATGGTCAGGCAAAGTTCATCGCTTTACACCACAATATCATCAGTGATCTAGCAAGAGTAGAAAATTTGAATTATGGTTCCGACCTCAAGCGTCCTCCCCATTCGGCTGCCATAGTAGTGGAAAAGATGGAGCTGTTTATTCCGCTGGAAGGACTCATTGATTTAGATAAAGAACGTCACAGACTGTCGAATGAAATTGATAGATTACAACACCGTCAAAGCAAGATATTGGCTAAATTACAAAATGATAATTTCATGAAGAAAGCACCTAATGAAGTGGTGAAAAACGAGAAGAAAAAACTGTCAGACATGACGTCAACCCTGGARAAACTCCAACAAAACTACGAGATACTACAATGAAAAATACTGTACTAATATTGATATTATGTTCTGCGGTGATACCTCAATCCCGTAACGCTGATTTAACTCTTTATAAAGATGGATTTGGACTTGTGAAACAACCGGTAGTTTATCGGTTGAAAAGCGGGATAAACCCCCCATTGAAGTATGAGGAAATCCCGGATCAGATGGAGAGCAATTCTCCCTTTTTATTTTTAGATGGAGCAGAGGTCTATTTTCAGCGTTATAATTACGATGTTTTTASTTCATCCAGTTATCTCAATGATCATTTAGGCCAGGAGGTCACAATTACACCTTCTGAAGGAAARTCGTACAAGGGTACCCTTCTCGATTTGGAAGGAAACTGGCTGACGGTCAGCAAAAAGGGTACCGTAAAGATGTTCAATACGGAAGAAGTTGTTTCCATTTCTCTTGCTAATGGTGAGTCTATTGGAGCTTTAAAGCCGGAGCTCTCATGGGGAGTAAACTCCACTGTTTCCGGTACTGTTTCCGGCAGTCTGACCTATATTACAAAAGGATTGGACTGGGACGCAATCTACCGTTTTGTGATAAATTCCGAAGAAACCAGCGGTCGTCTTAAGTCTTCTGCCATGATACACAATAAAACGACTCTTTCGTTCGAAAAAGCTAATCTGAATTTGATAGAAGGTAAACTGCACCGTGATAAAAAATACGAACCACCCAGACCAGAAGTACATAGAATGGCAAAAACTGATGCCGGAGCACCCTCTTTCGAAGCCGCTGAATTAGGCGACTACGAAGTGTATGGTCTTAACCAGTCTATTTCTCTCCCAAAAAATGAGTCGGTTACAGTTGACTTTCGGCCGGAGAAGGAGATAGTCTTCCAAAGAACGTATCTTTTCGAAAATCGCGAGAGGGCTTCTGCTAAGGAACCTTTGAAAGTGGAGTTGTCTTTTACTAATGAAACCGGTGGAACCATTCCGGCTGGTCTGATTCAAATTTATCGTAGTGGAGTTGACGGTTCCCTCGAATTTATAGGAGAGGACAGACTCCATCAGATTCCTGAGGGAGATGAAGCAAAGGTGATTGCCGGTCGTGCCAACAAAGTTCGCGGTGAGAGAAAAGTCATCAATTATGATCGGCTTAAGAAGAGTGAAGAAGCAGTTATCCAGGTTACTATCACAAACGGGAGAGACGATGCAGTATCTGTCAAAGTAACAGAACATATCTACGGCGACTGGGTTATTCGGGAACCGACCCATACTTATCACAAAGTGGATGCCCAAACGATAGAATTTGAACTCAAGATTCAGCCTGGAAATGAAGAAGTCCTATCTTATACCTATCGCAAGGACTGGAAGTAATCGGTATTTCCCTATTGATTGTCTATTAGCCGGGAAAGAACTCAACTTATTTAGTGTCTATTGACTAATACTACTGAATCTCCCCTTGATACCTCAGTGCAATTCGTAAAAGGAGTAGGTCCGAGAAGAAGCGAAACATTGGCTGAGATTGGTATAGAGACAGTTCGGGATTTATTCTACTATTTTCCCCGGCGTCACCTTGACCGGACGACTATCACCTCTATCCGTGATCTTGAAAAAGACACCACGGCAACAGTCGTGGCTAAAGTTGAAGCGGCTGGAGTAAGAAAAGCCCGTAAACGGAAATACTTTCAACTTATCGTAAGCGATAATACCGGGATGCTTAACTGTATCTGGTTTAACGGTATTCAGTATGTACAAAAGGCTTTCTCCGTGGGAGATCAAGTAGCCTTTCACGGGAAGGTGGAGTTTTATAACGGTTATCAGCTCGTTCATCCWKWWWACGRTMGRTTGRGNTGAAGAAGAACATGAACCGTTGAACACAGGCGCGGTGATTCCGCTCTACCCATCAGGGCAGAAACTGAAGTCAGTAGGACTTGACAGTCGTGGTTTTCGCCGTATTATGCGGGAAGCATTTAAGCAGTTTGGCAGCGACAGTGACGATTTTCTCCCTGATGGTCTGAGAAAAAGTCAGAATTTTCTCCCTCTTGATGAATCTATTGAATTCATTCATTTTGCTGCAGATCTTGTGCAGTTGTCTGAAGCTCGCCGCCGCTTAAAGTTTGACGAACATTTCTTTCTCCAACTTCTTATGGCTCTACGAAAAATGGGGATTACTGAAGCCAAGGGTCGTTCACTTTCGAAGACAGGACCGTACATAAAGTTAATCTACGATGCTCTGGATTTTGAATTGACTGGTGCCCAGAAAAGGGTACTGAAGGAGATTAGAGAGGATATGGCTTCACCGCACGTYATGAACAGATTGCTGCAGGGTGATGTAGGTTCAGGCAAAACCATAGTATCTATTCTYGCTGTTRCCATCGCAGTRGGGAACGGRGTGCAGTCAGCAATTATGGCTCCGACAGAAATTCTCGCTCATCAGCATTACAATGTATTCCGAAAGTATCTCGATCGTGCTAAAATCACGACAGCCATTTTGGTGGGGAATCAGCCTGCGAAAGAGCGAAGAAAAATTCTTGAAGGTGTGAAGAATGGAAATATTCAGGTAGTTGTGGGGACACATGCATTGATCCAGGAGGATGTAGAATTTTCGGATCTAAGGCTGGCAATCGTTGATGAGCAGCACAGGTTCGGCGTCGTCCAGAGAGGAACACTGGCGCAGAAAGGGATTAATCCCGACATGCTGGTCATGACTGCCACACCTATACCAAGAACGCTGGCCATTACTTACCACGGAGATTTGGACTTGTCTGTGATTGATGAGATGCCCAAGAACAGGATTCCTGTGATGACAAGAGTCGTAACTGAAGATAAGGTTCCAAAAGTTTATCAGTTCATTCGTGATCAAGTGGAGAAAGGTAATCAATGTATGATTGTCTATCCGCTGATTGAAGAATCTGAGAAACTCGATCTAAAGGCGGTGGAGGATGGATACGACACATTGTCTAAAATGATATTTCCGAAGTTTAAGCTCGCTCTTATTCACGGTCGGATGAAAAAAGATGAGAAGGATGCTGTCATGGATGCTTTCGGGAGGAACGAGATTCAGATATTGGTATCAACGACCGTAATAGAAGTAGGTATTGATGTTCCCAACGCTACAGTAATGCTGATCGAAAACGCTGAACGGTTCGGCCTAACTCAATTGCATCAGCTTAGAGGGCGTATCGGCAGAGGGACAGAAAAAGGGTACTGCATCCTGATTCAACGCGGAATGACAGCTACTGCTCGTCGGAGACTAGACATTATTTCCAGCACTACGAACGGATTTGATATTTCTGATGAAGACCTTAAATTGCGCGGCCCTGGAGAGTTCTACGGTACCCGCCAGCACGGTTTCATGAAATGGAAAATTGCTGACCTGGTATACGACGGAGATATTATTACGGAAGCTCGGAAGGCTGCTTTTGATTTAGTCGATTACGATCCAAAGTTAAAGAAACAGGAACATGCAGGAATCAGGAGTCGTTTTCTGCATGATTATCAACACATGCTCGAGTACGTTAAYATTTCTTAGGAGACAAAAAATGTCTGATGATACGTTTAATAAAGATGAACAGCTGTTCGCAGGCTTGGTATCCTCCTTTGCTAGCAGTGCCTGGGTGGCGTTGGGRAAAATAAAGAATCCAATGTCTGATAAAATAGAACGAAACATGGAACAGGCATCTTATGCCATTGATATGCTGGATATGATTCAGCGTCGTATGGGAGAAAACTTAAGTGAAGCTGAAAGGACTTTCCTCCARTCAACCTTAGGAGATTTAAAACTCAACTTCGTTGAAGAACAGAAGAAGCCGGATCCCGAACCTGAGGTAGATTCATCTGAAGAAGCAGAAAATGAGCCCGAAGAATCTGATGAGTCATTCGATGATTCAAWCGAAAAGGARACTCCRAAAAAATAATGTCACCTGAACGTCTTAACCGTCTACTTGCGGGATTTGTATTTCTTGCCAGCTTTCTGGTTTACTTTTCAACGATGGCCCCCACAGTCTCGTTTTGGGATTGCGGAGAGTTCATTGCTACATCGTACAGATTGGGAGTTCCTCACCCTCCCGGTGCACCCCTCTTCTTGATTCTGGGTCGCTTCTTCTCTCTTTTACCTATCCCCGGCGATATCGCTTACAGAATGAACATGATTTCGGTTATCACCAGTGCCTTGGCAATCATGCTCCTCTATCTGATTATTGTTCAGTTTGTCCGGCATTGGCGAGGTCATATCAAAAGCGTGGAAGATAAAATTATCGCTTTCGGAGGTGGAGTAATAGGTGCTCTTGTTTTCGCTTTTACTGACAGTCACTGGTTTAATGCCGTGGAGGCGGAAGTTTATGCYGTAAGCACRCTCTCTACAGCACTCGTGGTTTGGCTGGTGCTTCATTGGGCAGAGCGAGCTGAAGAGACAGGAAGCGAGCGTTATATTTTGATTATCGCTTACGTGTTAGGGCTCTCTACCGGAGTTCATTTACTGAATTTACTGGCGATTCCCTTCATGGCAATGATCATGTATTTCCGTAAACGGAATTTTGGCTGGCCCTCTTTCACTGCTCTCATGGGTATTGTTCTCGCCATATTTCTCATCATTTATCTCGGAATTATTAAAGGCCTGCCCAAAATAGCCATTACGTTTTCAAAGATTATGGGTACAAACGAAGCGAGCATTGTTATCGGTTCTGTATTGCTGTTTGGTRTTTTAATTCTTTCTGCTTTATTTATTTTCGCTGGTAGTATCAGCAAAGTTCAGAAAAATCTTATTCGACTGGGTGCTGCCTCGCTGCTTTTGATTGTCATCGGCTATTCATCCTATGAAATTATTTTTATCCGTTCATCTCAGAATCCTACCATTGATGAAAATGAYCCSGARACTGTTCAGGCAGCAATAAGCTACCTGGAGCGAGAGCAATACGGTAATACCGATTTGTTCAGAGGGAATACTTTCAATAATTTTTCGGGGAAAATTGATGATAATAAACTGTTTCCGCGACGAGGTTCCCGGCAGGGTAATCATATAAAAAACTACAAGAATTATTCCTCTGATTCCGATTACTTCTGGCGGTATCAGGTTAAGAAGATGTATTGGCGCTATTTCCTGTGGCAGTTTGCCGGTCGCGGACCATCAGTTGAAGCGGGAGTTAGCAGGATGGAAGCTAAACCCACTGAGGACGGMGTGGATTGGTTCCAATTTGGTATCCCTCTGGCATTTCTATTGGGCATGGCAGGAATGGTGTATCAATTCAAGAGAGATTATTATCAAGCATTATCTGTTTTAGCACTGTTTATTCTGACAGGCATAGCAATTATTTTTTACTTAAATCAGCCCGACCCTCAACCACGCGAACGAGACTATTCTTATGTAGGCAGTTTCTTTGCTTTTGCCATCTGGGTAGGGATTGGCGCTTCTGCTATTTTCGATCGGATACTTACATTATTACGAGATAAGCCGTTTCGTATTCACACTGCTCTAGGCGCAGGTTTCATACTGCTAATCGCTGCTCCGGTTGTTATGCTATCAAAAAATTATCACACGCACGATCGGACAGGTAATTATCTACCGTGGGATTACTCATATAATATTCTTCAGACGTGCGAACCTAACGGAATCATCTTTACCAATGGTGATAACGACACATTCCCATTATGGTATCTGCAGGAAGTTGAAGGAATCCGGACAGATGTAACGGTAGCAAACCTGAGCCTTCTCAACACGCCGTGGTATATCCGTCAATTACGCGACTCTCGACCTGAGGGTGAACGGTTCATTAATTTGACAGATGATCAGATMRTTGCAGATGWRGARCTTCRTAGGCCRCTGAMWCCWATGAAAATYAGYGATWSWTTGGNARAAACRGTNTAMAGTMWMRGGCASSTWTMGGYTWMATTCWRAARTKAANNAAACNWTCSANGWWKAATNTKACAMTTMYTKWWGATKATWKTYMYKYKGRTRAMAWRTCSSWWAAAAYWRAWRWWGANYTTAKKWANNAYTSSGGMTGARGAWKKTKWWCWRKWMMAGRMANKAWTGWWKRRWWRSMAASWYTCWMSRRRWYAKANTMTWACMRRAGGAATCAAACTAACTCAGGGGACCTATCCTTTTGGAAAACAGCTGGATATTTTTCCCCTTATTGATTTGAGCTGGAGTTGGGAGAAGTAGTGGCATAATGCATTGTGCCACTACTAATAGAGTCTTTTCTTACATACTCGATTCTTAAGATCTTTTCCTGCCAAGTACCGGTTCAAATTATCGGCAAACTGCACCATCACATCATGTTGATATTCAGGAAAATTACCTGATATATGGGGTGATAAAAATACATTGTCTAATGCAAACAATGGACTCTCTTTTGGCAAAGGTTCTTTTTCAAACACATCTAGTGCTGCTCCTGCTATTGTTTTATTTTGGAGTGCTTTAATTAATGCAGCCTCATTAATAATTTCTCCTCTGGCAATGTTAATTATAAATGAAGATGAATTCATTTGAGTCAATTCCTTTTTACCAATCATACCCCTTGTGAGTGGTGTCAGCGGACAAGCAACTACAACAAAATCACTATTTTTCAAAAGGTGACTCAAATTAGAAATTGGGATGAGTTC
>NVVH01000042.1 GCA_002402135.1 Fidelibacterota bacterium
ATTCGTCTAATAATAAATGCTAAAGTATTACTTAAATAAGAATTTTGGTAAAAAGCTTGACACCGTAATATAATTGCTGTATTTTTGTATGAGGTGTAAAAGCCTCTCCCGCGAGGTAGGGGTAGATCTTCCTAGTGCTCCGAGGTCATTAAGAAGTCTACCCCTCTTTTATATTTAAAGCTTATCAGCTTTATCTTTATTACTCTGGCTATCACATTAGTATCTTCGAGTGTATAAGAATCATTTTTTAGAATTTCTCTYAAGTTACTCATGTCAGTTATTGCMAAGTCAACATCAACAATGGAAGATGATATTCCCTCATCAGATAGATTATTAATTGATTTCCCAGCTAAATAAATAGCTCCCTCACGCTTTTTTGCAAAAACATTCAGAATCGAACCGGAAAATTGTAGCCACCCTTTTATCCATTTACGTATTTCTAAATCACCAACCTTCCAAAGACTTTCCCATTTAGCATGACCAGCAAGAGTCTCTCCTTTGTTAAAAAGTTCAACTCCCGAAATAAAAGTATCAAGTATTTTTGAATTCATGGTGTTTGAGGATGCTTCGATATCATTATTTTACYATCATAATAATCATAGATTWCTGGATTAAAAGTTTCAAATCGCAATAAGTGCAGTAAAGAAAGCGGGAAAATTGATTTAAATTTTTCTACCTCTTCGGTTTTGAGAAAATAAACAAAAGAAACTTCAACARCAGATACATTGKCTTCAGTTGCAGAATATTGTGTTTCACTCCAATTCCATTTATAACTTTGGTTTTCAGAATATTCGAACAGTTCTTTAATACTGATKACCTGACTTTTCCAGAGAGAAATTTTAGCAACTTTCTCAACTCCTTCATTRGCGAGGAGTTGTCCATSTGATTTGAAACAATTCATATWTATTTTTACTCTATGTAGAAAAAAGGGACAGAAACTGTCCCTTTGAAAGACTTTTTCTAAAGYAAAGTTAATCCTCTTTTTGAAATGCTGATTCCTTTAGTTTTGCAATTTTCTCCTGAATGGCTTCTACATCTTTCTGAAGAGTAGTGATATCTCGTCCATGATCGTTCATATTTCTACGTGTAGAACGTTTAAATGAGCTGAGATCACTTTTATTCTTTTCAATCTTAACTTCAGTGTTTTCGAAATCTGATWGTGTTTTTCTTTCGAAAGAGTCAAGATCTCCTTTCACGTTTTCAATTTTACGTTTAAGATTACCTCTAACTTTTTTTGTAAAACTTCTATTRTTWGCAATRCTATCCTGAGCAGCCTTCATATGTTTTTCGCGGCCAATGAAGTTCAATTCCAAATCGTATAAATTATCACGRAATTCTTTGTTCACTGTTTGAATGTGATCACTAATCATTTCCCTGATATCGCTCATTTCATCAGCCACTTTATCCGTAGAAGTCTTGAACCACACAGCTGCTGCAATCCATCCTATAACGATTAGAATAAGAACTTTATCTCTGGTTTCCATTATATTATCCTTTTAATTAATTCAATCTTTCTAARCGTTTTTCCCACTYGCTCATTTCTGAKTCCTGTTCAACTTTTTCCGATTCAGAAGTTTTCGGRGTWTCAGCTTCACCAGAKATTATTTTAGTCAACAATTYCTCTTTTTTCTCATTTGAAGTTTTAAGGGTTCCAATTAGATCTTGTAGTTCTTCCTTGAACTCATCAACAGTCTTYTGYAGCCGRCTAGCCAATTCTTCCATGAGATGTGAACCGTAATTCACATTGATACCCAAAAGTAAATCATCCAGTTTCTCAATCAGGTACTTTTTTCTATCTTCTGATTTACTGAAATCTACTACCATGAAAACCTCCTCTGAGAAAGAAATTGCCCTAAAGGCAGAATTTATTTATTCAGCGAATTATTAAAATCRTYRCRRCCGAACKTAGAGAATTTAGTGYAATCAATTGATTATCCGAAAAACAAATTCGAAGTTATTKTACGCTCTTGAAATAAGGCGACTTTTCAAAAAGTATCTGACTACTTTCTTCTTGTAAGGTTTTRGGAATTGATTCTAGAGTTTCAACCAGTTTTGGAGGCWGYATTATWGCTGTAAATCTATGACGATTACCTTCAAATTCTATTGWCCTCTGCAAYCTARCAAAACCACTTTTAACAATGGAAGGAAAAACGATAGTTCGAAAATGATTGCTAATGACTCGTCTTAAATCTACATCCGGTGTGGATGGGGATGTATCTGTCGTAACTTTAACTGACCGTACTTTTCCTTCAAAATCAATAACCCAGTCTATGAGAAGAAAACCTTCATAATTAGGATGTTTTGCTAAAAGTAATTTCATTGTTTCTTTGAGAAGTTCATCCTGTTCTTCTAATCTTCTCGCAGCTGTTATCAAAGAGGAATTCATAATCTCCCTATTTTYATCACTATTGTAAAAAGAGAGGTGATTTTCTGCTACTTCCACTGCGTGAAGTCTCGCAATATCCTTTTCCCTGCTGTATTCATTTATCAATAGATTTTTTTCAATCAGCTTCTTTTTTCGAGTTYTTTCTAAGTTAAACTCTTGTTGTTTCAAATCACGGTTTATATTGTTATAAATGATTTTTTCATCTCTTAAATCCGCATAWATTGGATGACGATAGGTAATTCCATGTTTGTTCAAAGCTTTTGTCAGCTGTTCATAAATGCGAYTTTGAATCGATAAACTTAATCTGTCACTGGGTTCAAGTTCTGTCAGATTATCCTGACTAACACCCCATTCTGAAAACCTTTTAAACAGACGTTCTTCAGCATATAAAACCACCCTTACTCGATCTTCAACACTTACATAAATTAGAAAATCTACTTTTTTAAAAAAGAATCGCCGAGTGGTGATTTCAGAAACTAGATAATGATCGTCAAGATCTAATTCTCCTATTTSGTACTCTAGAGATGTCAGAACATCYCGAMAAATGGAGAGTGCTTCATCCTGAGTAAAATCGTAATCATATTCACGGATCATGGGAGGAGGCAGCGGACAAGTGGATAAACGAAATGCTGTAGTAAACAGATATAAGAAGCAGAGATTTCGGAAAATTCTTCCGAATCTACAGTCTCTAAAACTGYTCGAGTAGTTCGTCTTCAGGTATTTKAGTMGGTTCKGRTTYAGCGRTACCATAGAACTCACTGTTATAATAATACAGTCTCATCGTTGGAATATTACCGGAAAAGACAGGCAAATCATATTCAGAATCTTGCATCTGAACTTCCAGGAGCAGTTCTATACTCACGCTGCCTATCATCCAGGAAGAACGGTAATATCCCCGAAACAGCCGTGGAAATGGTGATGATAGATATTCACGACTGGTTCCAAGATCATTTCGAGTCGTTCTGAGGGGATTTCCATATTTCATTGTAAGAAGCTTCTCAATGCGCTGAAATKCCTTTAAATGATCATCTATGGTATTACCACTCAAAGAGAAATCTGTCATAACCTTCCAGAAGCCTGAATCAGAAAACGAATAAACGAATTTCACAATGTCTTCACCAAGAGGTCCAACAATAGTAATTTCATCATCACTCATGTTTGCAGAAGAATCTTCAATCTTTATAAAGTTCTTGAAATCATCTCTGACAGTACCCCACGGAAGTCCTTGATAAGATTTATCAATTGAAGATAATTCTTCAGTTTCTTCTTCAAAGAGCTCACTATCAATTCCATAGGCTGAATCAGCAGAAACTTCTTCAGAAGCTTCTTGGTTCATCTCATCTTCTTCCATTGAAGCGGCACTTTCAGAAGGATCAGGCGATTCAGTTTCATCCTGCGAGAATAGCATTAATGGGCTTGGAATCAGGGTAATTATAACGATGAATGTTAAAATTGACATTTTCATATTTCTTTCCTCTGTTGTGTAATAATCATTACTCCTCACTGTTAATCTTTTTACTATTTTCCTCACCACTTAAAAGTTCTGGCAGATAGTTAATGATATAGTAAAATATTGCAGTCAGGATGATGGCTTGGAGAATCATTCCAGCYCCTACACACATACCGATAACTGCCACRAGCCAAAAAGGTGCAACCTCCGTCAAACCGTCCAGCCACTCATCTGATCTCTGAAACTCCGTAAAAGAAATAATTCCCATTGCAATCAGAAAAGCTCCTGTGATAATGCCTGTTTCCAGTGATTTCGATATTGAAGTGACCGCAGACGCTGCTACTGAAAGTAAGGCATAAATACCTATCTTATCAGCTTTGATGAGAGATGTTTTTGGTAGAGAAAGAGGTATGATTAATCCAGCGGCAATGATGATCTTTATAGCAAATCCTATGGCATCAATTATCATATTATTTAGGATGGTGGAACTGTATTACCGTTTGGAATGCAAAATTATACACAGAGAGGAGGCGTTTTGTCAATCTAATTCTGGAAACGGTGGAAGAAAATATCAGTCAATGACTGTACCGACTCGGCTGAATCTTGGTGAACCGTKAACAAAATCCCACGACATGTAAACGAATACGGCTTCACCCAAGACATGAGTCTCAGGGACAAATCCCCAGTACCTGGAATCTGCGCTGTCGTCTCGGTTGTCACCCATCATCCAGTAATAATTCTGTTTAACTATATAATGATCCATCTCGAAAGCAGGCCGACCGTTCACTTTGATATATTTTAGATCAATTTCGCTTGATTCTTTCTGAAGTAATTTGCTCAGGTGCCATGAATTTAGCAAATCACCTTCAGGGATGAACTTGATATCGACCTTCATATACCTTTTTGATCCGTAACCGTAGATTACTTCTTCAGTATATAGCCGAAAACGTTCATTAGATTGTTGGACTTTATTATTGTTATTGGCGCTACTTGAAAATATCTGTCGAATCTTTAGGCCCAAGGATGATTCGTATCGACGTTTAATGTCTGTGGGTTCATCCATTGTGAATTGGAAATTTCTTAATTTACTTTTTTGATAACCCGTTATTTTTTCTAATCCTTCATTCTCATAGGTAACTTCATGACCGTCCATAAGCATAACTGGAATTAATCGATCCCACTTTGTACTATCATTTATCTGAATAATTTGTCCTGCATAAGGAATTTTAAGTGAATCAAACGAGTGGAAGCTATGTAATGCTCTCTCCTTCTGACGAATCAGATACTCTTCCCCGTTTTCTAATGAAATCTGGTAGTAGAGGTAATATTGATGATTATCGCGATTTAGCTTTCTTTCAATGAATTCTCTCTCTCCTTCCGGCTTGCCGTTTATAAAGACAACATTGTTTTGCATCTCGAATGTATCGCCGGGACCGCCAATGAGCCGCTTTACATACTTCTGGAATACATCCCGGGGATATTTGAAAATGACCACATCTCCCCGCTGTGGCGTCTTGAAGGATGGAAAGCGAGTCCACGGAATATCGAAGCCCATGTCGGTGTAAGGGATTCCGATCCAGTCCGGTGTGCGCATGCCGTAAGCGAATTTGTTACCGATGAGGAAATCACCGGTGCGGATGGTCGTTTCCATGGATCCTGTAGGAACGATGTACGCTTCTACCAGCGTGGTTCTCAGCGAAAGGGCTATCAAAATGATAATCGCAAATGAGCGGATCTCGCGGAGAACTTTTGATAATATCTTCATTTCAGGTCGTGAATTTACATTCCTGCGTCATAGTACCAAAGGAAGTTGGTGAATGGTAGAGTGGGAACTGGTGATTGATAATTCTGACCTCTGGCTTCCGACCTCTATAATTAAATTTTCCTCACGCCAGACAATCCTTGAAATGCTTGATCTTCGGTCCCTTGCGGCCGAGAAAAATCGAGACGATATCAAAGCGGTAGTCCCACTCCACTTCCTGAGCGGCGGCGTAGATTTCAAAGGCGTTTTCCAGCTTCTCCATTTTACTGTCATCTATCTGATCCTCCGGCTGACCCAGTTTCGTCTGCGTGGCGGTCTTCACTTCTACGAAGATGATCTCATTTCCGTTCCGTGCAATCATATCAAYCTCACCATAAAGCGGTGCATTGTAGTTCATCTCCTCGATGATATAGCCGTTGTGGACAAAATACCGTGCCGCCAGCTTCTCGCCCCACTTCCCCACCAGTCGGTGCTCTTTCAGATGAGTCAGTGTAGGCAGGTGATCCCGGACAGGCCGGAAGGACTTCCGATGGATGGGACACGCCATGTGATTCAATAATGCATTGATGTGCTCCCTTGTTCCGTACCCTTTGTTCCTGTCAAAGCCGTACTCCGGATACGCCAGGGCATAATTCCGCATGATGCGGTCGCGAGTGACTTTCGCCACAATCGACGCCGCGCTAATGGACGGCATCTTGTCATCCCCGCCGATGATGCCGCGATTCGGCACAATCTGATCCGGTAGTGCGTAACCGTCTATGAGTGCCAATTTCGGCTGGGGATTGAGCTGACTTATGGCGATCCTCATCGCTTTGTGCGTGGCGGCGAGGATATTCGTCCGGTCAATTTCGTCCTCATGAATAATTCCCACACCGATGCTGACGGCTTCCTTTTGAATCTCCTCGAAAAGCTCCTCCCGCCTCTTYTCCGTCAGCTTCTTGGAATCGCGAAGACCTTCGATGCTGTGTTYCTCGGGAAGGATTACTGCCGCCGCTGYCACGGGACCCGCCAGGGGTCCGCGACCGGCTTCGTCAACGCCGGCGGTTAGTTTAGAACTATTCATAAGAAAGTTAAATTGCAAAGATTCTGTAGGGAAAACAAACGGAACAGATTTGTTAAATCAGAAAATAATTAAATTTGTACAGTTCCCATATTAAACACGGTGAGGTTACCAATCACATTTCCGWCTTAGTCCTAACAACTATATCTWTTATTTMATTCTACAAAATACAGTTCACCTTCAATCAACTGCACTTGTTCAGTCCCTTCTTCAGTTTCCACGTACATTGTGTTATTAAATGCGCTRAAACTATTTTCAGCTAAGCCATCCACTTTCATRTTTTTAACGGTAGCTACTAYTGTACCATCGTCCCCTAATTCCAATAACAGGACAAATGTGATTATGCTATTGCCAATTACATTACTTTCCGTCTCGATAGTAAYATCCAAAATAGGCCAYCTGTTTCSRCTGTATGAAAAAGTCGATTCACTTATTTCATGGGAATATWATARTTCATCATCTACGATAGACATACCCCATACAATACTTAATATTAACCCTTCAGCGATTTGATGCCCGATCTCATAAGAACTGTTAAATMAKACTTCCTTAATGRAAGTCTTTTSATRWCTTTGTTGATTCGCTRAAATTTYACTTGCTGAAGCATTTATGAATCCRYTTGAATTWRTTATAAATGAAAAAATAATAACRAATATTGTCTTTTTCATGAATTTCTCCTACACATCATTCAAAACAATGTTTTCTAAATGTCGATAAAAGAGTAAATAAATAGCAATTATTAATCTTTGAATTACCCGGCATTTCCAGCAGGGTCCTTCGGAAAATGTTCCGGATAATAAAGTACTATCCGGGATACTTAGTATCCAAGCGTTTCACAGCAACAGTCATCCACCACAGCCACATTATCCAGATCAAAGTCGGAACCGTCCAGCTTAAAGCGRATGCAGGCGCCAATCTCGATCCCATCTATTGTGGTAAGGTYCTGCATGTCTTCGGTGGAGACATAATCGAACAGGTACCCTTCATCCAATGTGCCGCCGCAGTCGTCACACACTGCCGATTCATCGCAACCGGTGGAAAAAACAAGAAAGAGAGAGAGTGATGYCGAAATAGCAACAGACTTTAACATGAGTGCGCCTTACTTACTGCGATTGGTGGTAAACATGAAAACGTCGTCATCTTTGCCATCGTTGTCAAGATCATCATTTCTGCTCCATTTGATCATGTTCCCCGTGGGAGCTAGCTTAATTTCGAAGTTGTGCTCTTCATCATCTTTAAAACCGTTTTTCATGGTTTGATGTAATTTTAGATCATCTCCGGCCAATTCCCACGTTCCTTCGATATTTGTGGTATCACCATCATCCGTTACCCACATTTCATCAAAGGTATTGTCCTCATTCATGGATAAGGAATAGTCACTCAAGGAAAGATCGGAGAATGGCCTCCGCTCTGTCTCATCAACCCCTTCCTCTCCATCCTTGGAATTAATTTCCGCTGAAACACTGTTAAGTGTCCATGTGCCCACAACTGTCTGGCGGGTGGAACTGTAAAACAGAATTGCAGCGATGACTACCAATCCTATGATGATGGCCTGTAATTCTCTATTCATGACTACCCTCCTTTATTCGATAANTTCAATACTCACGGATTAACACAGATATGCTCAGATACCTGCAAAGGTTGTATGCTGTAATTGCAAAATCTGGAAAGTCGAGACCACCCCTTCACCYCTCCTTAYAAAGGAGGGGAAATAGGGGAGGTCTTTCAAATTAATTCCTATATCTTCTTTGCCWAATAGCACTCTCATCATTATATCCGAATAATACTTTGGATATTCATGTTTAATTTTTTGGTATGACCAGTATGGGACAGTCCACATTATTGACTATACCTTCATCCACGGAATCAAAAAAGTGTGCTTTAAATGTACTCATTTTGCGATGCCCGATAATGAGTAGATAAGCATTTTTAGCGGCTTCTGAAATGGCTGTTGCCGGATTTTCACTTTCAATKATTASCACTTTGATTGCTTCGGCAAGTTCATTGAAACYAAATGACCTAAAAAGGTCTCTGATATTTTCTTCCAGAATCTCCGGTCCGGGACTGTCCATCATCATGCTCATCTCTCCGGAATGKGGATCATTGATGTGAATTACTGTCAAATCAGCATCGGTYTTTGCCACTATATCTGCCGCCTCACGGATGAGCCGCTCTTCATCCTYTTCCACAACCAGTGCCAGCATAATATTTTTGTCGTTCTTACTCATGATTTYTTCGTGSTTWTGTCCTTTGGAAGCGACTGTTTAACCTCCTATATGTTTTTCTAAAAACTTCTCCATAGTCCTGTARAAGTCGAAGCGGTTTTCTTCATTCCGAAAACCGTGACCTTCATCCTCTTTCAGCAGATATTCGTACTCTATACCTTTCTCTTCAAGCGCCGCCACGATTTGGTCAGCTTCCGCCTGTTTCACACGGGGGTCGTTGGCACCTTGAGCGACAAGWAGCGGAACCTTGATATTGTCTACATGGAAAAGAGGCGATACCGCTTYCAGCATTTCCTTGTCATCAACTGGGTCTCCTACCATCTCGAAGAACATCTCGCGATACAGTTCCCAGTAAGGYGGGAATGACTCCAGCAGAGTAAATATGTTGGATGGTCCCACATAGTCCACACCGCAGGCATAAAGATCGGGAGTGAAAGTAACTCCGGCAAGAGTAGCATATCCGCCGTATGAGCCCCCGTAGATGGCAATACGATCTGGATCTGCGATCCCATCATTAATCAGCCATTGTACACCATCGGTGATGTCATTCTGCATGGCCTTACCCCACTCTTTGAAGCTCGATTCCCAGAATTCTCTTCCGTAACCTGTGCTGCCGCGGAAATTCATCTGCAAGACCGCATAACCGCGATTGGCCAGGAATTGGACTTCAGAGTTGAAGCCCCAGTAGTTGCGGGACCACGGTCCACCGTGCGGATTGATGACCACAGAAAGATCCTTGGCTCGCTTACCCACTGGCAGAGTCAAGTAGCCGTGAATAGTTAAACCGTCCCGGGAGGTGTACTCGATGGGCTCCATGGAGGACATATGTTCCTCATTCAGCCAGGGACTGATATCTGCCAGTTCAAGAAATTCGTCAGTGGTGCGATCGTAAAAGAAATATTTTCCACGTGTTTTATCGGTAAAGGTCCTGAYCAGGACTTTAGTTTCRTCCTTGCTAAAATCGCTAAYCCGCACTTCTACATCCGCCAGTCGCTTTTCAAGTTCTTTCTGCAGATCTTTGCGATCCTCATCGAAGAAAACATAAGATGTCTTCGCTTCAGTATAGCGAACTCCTGTCAGCACTTTTCGCTTCTTTGAGTACATGAGTCCGAATACATCTACATCGGGATGCTCAAAGATGAGGTTTCCCTCGGTAGCAGTAGGAAGATCGAACTCGAAGATAGCCGTCTTATCCCGGCCCCGATTGGAAGCAACATACAAATCTTTATTATCAAACGTAAAAAACAGTGGGCTGAGCGTCTCCCTGAAATCTGTGGTAACAATWACTTGGAAAGMGTCATCTTCAGTCTYTCGATAGAGAATACTCTCGTTCACACCGTCGGTAGTAGTAGCGATACGCAGTCTGCCRTYRTGATCSGTCATCCAACCKGAWATGTTACCGGGATTTTCTGCCACCAGTTCTAAATCGCCTGTATTCACATCCAAACGAAAGACATCATGGATTCGTGGATCACGTCGGTTCAGACTCACAAGAACATGATCAGAATCGTCTTCCAGGTCATCCACGAAACGGGCCTGTACTTCATCAAATGGTGTCAAAATCTTGTCATCTGTGTTATCCGCATTGACAGCATAAATTTTCCAGTTCTCATCTCCTCCTTGGTCATTAATGTAAACCAGACGGTCATCCCCGACCCAGAAATAGCCGGCAATGTCTCGCTCCGTAGAGTGCGTGACGCGCGTAATCTCATCGGAACCGATTTCCCGCACATGGACATTCATACGGTCTTCCCACGGCTGCATGAAAGCCAGCTTGGTTCCGTCAGGRGAAATCTGGAAACCGGACATGGTGGGATTCCGGAAGAAATCTTCCATTGGAATCAGCGGTGCCGGATSCTCTAGATCTCGTAATTCAAATCCGTAGTAAAYCWGTCCACCAATAATAATTGCGACAATTAGAGCTTTTAGATCTTTTTTCATGTATTACTTAACTCCATTGATTGAGTTTGAGGTTGATGTTTACTCATTAGGGAATATACTTCGGAATTTAGAGGATATCCACTATAGATGGGTCAGCTCTACTTCAGAAAYACCATCTTACGCACAAACCGGTGTGAACCACTTGCCATCGTCACAATATACATACCGGCGCTGACTGGGCGGCCCCCGTCATCAGCACCATTCCAGGTTACCGTCTTGTAACCTGGCTCCTGCACGCCGTTCACCAATGTCCTGATATTGCGTCCCAGAATGTCGTAGATCACCAATCGAACTGGAGCGGTCTCCGGAACATCGTAATGGATAACCGTCSTGGGATTAAACGGATTCGGGTAATTCTGGTGGAGAACAMCCTTATTCGGTATCTGCCCTGGCTCATCCACAAAAATAGTTGTATCCGTTTCTGTAAATTGCAAGACGGTCAGATAGCCCTCCAGATCACTGGCGAAAACCATCCCATTCTGCGTAAATGGAAATGCCCCCCAGCATCCCTGAAAGCCGGGATTGTCATTCAAGGAATACGTATCATACCTGGCAACTTCGACGAGGTTTGTGGGATCGCTGATATCCACGACAGTTACACCAGCGGTGTAATGGGAAATATAGGCAAAGTCACCCATGATGTGTGTATTGTGGGCAATGCTATTGACTCCCAGATATTCTCCTACCTGATCTATATTGTTCATGTCCCGAATATCCCACATCTTCACCGTTTTACCGGTTGTCTCTTCTGTGGTCATAACATGAGTCCCATCATCTGTGGGCCAGATATTGTGGACGTATCCGCCCCCAGGGACAGAAACACGGGCCAGTAGCTCTGGACTTTCCTTGTCCGAGAGATCATAGATTGAGAATGAATGTGCATTCCCTTCTGCTACATAAACGGTATCGTTACGGGCGTAAACATCGTGGATAGCCGGCGTAGAGACTGTATTGATATCATCAGGATTCTCGGGATCAACCAAACTCACCACACGAAAACCGCTGTAGTTTTGCTTCAGTATGTAGGCAAAACCAGTTGCTGTATCTATAGTAAGGTTATGCGAACGTGTATCGCTTCCATATGTGTAAGACCCTACAAAGCGTACACTATCAGGGAGCGGAGACAGATCAATGATCATCAGACCCTGATTGGAACCATACATTTCTGCCACAGCATAAGCGTAATGTCCGTAGGTCTTGATATCGCGATGGTAGTAATAATCATTTCCCGTGGGACCCGAAATAATATCGATCACTTCCATATCTGATGCGCGAACAATTGCAATACCATCCAAAACTCCCATTAGGGCATATTCCTCGCCGTCCGGTGCGGTATAACCCCAAACATCCGATCCGCCAGTCGTATCACCGCTGGACCATATATCGGAATCGAACCAGATTCGGCCCACCAATTCAAGAGAAGTGCTGTCCTGGGCAAATAGAGTGCTGAAACTCAAAATAAATAAAATTATCAGTAAACGACGTATCATATCTTCTCCAATCAGTAAATTTTTCGCGGGAATACAGATAACTGGATCTATGCTATTAATTCTCCTGTTAATAGTTGAGTAAATATGATTCCTGTAGCGGTTGATTTCTGGAATAGCCTGAGTTTCGCAATGCTCCGGAAACTTAACTATCTATTCCTGTGGAATATCCAAATAATGAAGGAAACTACCAAGGTTATCCCAGTGTTTTTCAACGTTTGTTCAAATAATTTGGGGGGACGTCAGAAAAGGATATGGCAGACTGTGCCGTAGTTCTTTAAAAAACTGTGAATAGTCCAGTTGTTAACTGCAGAGCAAACAATAATTGTCAGTCCACAACTTTGTATACTTTGTCTCTTTTTCGAACTTTGTTCTTTACTTTGAGACCTAAACTGTCATTCTTCTTTACTTTGTCCACACTTTCGTGATCGATCTGCATGGATGATACTGTCTCTGAAAAATCTGTCGTGCGACCCTTAAAGTGTACTGTGTCACCCGTTTCCAGAGTTCCACTTGTCATTTCTATGATTACAACTGAAATGTTCCCCATAAAATTGGAAACATAACCGATTTCCTCCTCTTTCATTTTAATAGCCTCCTATTGCGGAAAAAATTCCTTACCAGTCTCAACAACTTATTATTCAACCTTATTTCCTTCACCATTCTCTATAAGCAAAACACCACTACTACTCCAGCGGTTGGTTATACGATATTCACCATCTACCCTAATTCCTTCTTCCCTCTTCTGACCATTATCGAACCATGTCGT
>NVVH01000043.1 GCA_002402135.1 Fidelibacterota bacterium
ACTGGGAAAATTGTCTACCGGCATTCCGGTTATTTGCCGGGAGATGAGAAAATACTGGAGACTGAGATACAGTTAGTTTTATCCTCTCAAGAAGGGTTATAGTAATTCTGTCCAACCTAATCGTGTCGCCAATAATACGACTTATCCCAATTTTGATTCTTGTCTCATTAAGCTATGGACAGAAGACTTACTTTTCAGCCGGACTAATCGCTCAATTTGGCAGCGGGCTTCAGCCTTCAATCGAAATTGGTGATACTACAAGGGAATCTTACGTCTATCGTGAGCACTTCCTCGATGTAACCGCAGCCTATGGTAACTTTACTTTGTGGTCGAACTTCGAGTTCAGCTCTCCGCCGCGAATCGGCCCGGATCATCTGGGCCTGCGTAAGCTGCGGCTGACTTGGGAGAGTGAACGAATGTCTGTCAACGCCGGTGATTTGTACGGACAGTTCGGTCGTGGATTGGCTCTCAATTTGTGGGAGAACCAGGGAATTGACTGGGATTCTTCGCTGAAGGGAATCTGGGTCACAGTCCGTCCAACCGAAAAGCTGAGTGTGGATCTCGTTAGCGGAAATGCGGCTGGAGRGCGGCATCTACCCATAGGTCCGGGAGTGGATCCAAGGATTCGCGATTTTTCTGAAGATGGCACGGTAAGTGCACTTTTACTTACAGCCGATAATCTGCTGCCTAATCTTTCTGCCGGATTCTATGGGGTGGAAATAGATGCTGTCAATCCGTGGTACGGAAAGATGCAGAATCTTTCTGGAGATGTTGAGTCGGTGGATTCTATTTCTGTCCGAACTCGATCGTTTTCACCTGGTTTGTTTGTGGAATACTTCGGGTCAGATTTTGATATTTATATGGAAATGATGAAGCGTTCGTTGGAAATCTTTGATGCGGACAGTCTTTACTCTACGCCGCTTTATGATTGGCTATACTACGACAGGGAAAGCTCAGGCTGGGGTGGATATGCAAGCGTCTCCTATTATCCTGGGAAATTGGGAGTGACCCTGGAATACAAAAATTATTTCTTTGACAGTAGTCAYCCTGATATACGTACTAAATTACCCTATCGCTTAGGCCGATTGTCACCTACAATGAATGGCCCAACTGCGTTCAAAGAACACAGCTCTGTACTAATGGGTAGGACTCCTCATGTCATGGATTTTGAAGATGAAGTTGGAATCCAGGCTGAGGTCAATCTGAACGTGTCAGATGATCTTTTCCTGATCTTCAATTATGCTCAAAGCAGCAGGCATACGGGCTTCCGTGATGTAAACTACATTGACGGTTACGATGGCTGGGAGGAAGTGGGGACTGAGTCTCAGTTCTGGTTTTCCGACGATGAGATGTTCTATCCTTTTAAGGAATACTACGGAGAAATGAATTATCACTACTCTCCCCTGAATCTCGACCTAAGGCTCATGGCAGCTCGTTCCAGCGAGATGGTGGAAACGTATGCGGAAAATATTCTGGAACTACCATATTCGGAAACTCACCCGTTATATGATCATACACAAGAACAATTAAATTGGTTTAAGAGAGATTTGTTTACACTTCCCACTCAGCTCACGATGAACCTTCCTTCTGGTCATGGACTAATGCTTTATTGGGAGCATCAGTGGGAGGATTATCACGATCGAAATTATCTGGTGTACAGGGATTTGTCTACCGGAGAGATTGACAGCGTTACGACGGATGAAACTTTGACCGTTCCATATTACTACCGCTATGTTGCTCTCAACCTGAGTAAACCTTCTCGTTATTCCTTTGGATTCGTTTATGATTATGCTTCAGCAGTTAAGACAGGTACACCGCAGAATACTGATCCAAAAAATGACAGCTGGTTGGAGGAGATTTTGAGGAATTCAGGAGTGAATATGACCAATAAATGGTTCGGTGTTCAAGGTTTCCTTTACTTGACTCCAGCAACAATTCTGAGCGTCTTTTACGGTTCTCTCCAAGGTGGCCTCAAATGCGACAGCGGGGTTTGTGTTTATGTTCCGGGAATCGAAGATGCTTTTACGCTAACTCTTACCAGCAACTTTTAAGCAATTATGGGAGCTGTATCACATAAAATACAGTGGAAACATGCGAAATTATATGTACTTTACTTCAAATAATTATTAGGAAATTGATATGAAAAAAACACTTATCACACTCCTTTTTGCATTTGGGTTTTTATCTGCCCAAGTTTATAACATAGGAGATGTAGTTGCTGACTTCAACGATCCATATTGCGACAATGGTGAAGGAACTCTTAATTTATACGACTATTTTTATGAGGATAACGGAGGTGATCAATTTGTAATCTGGATCAACCTTTTTACCTCTTGGTGACCTTCCTGTCAATCGGAGGCTCCGATTACAGAAACCATTTATCAAACATATAAAGATCAGGGATTGATTGTCATAGGTGCTGGGTTTCAGTGGAATCAGCCCTACAGCTGCACTGAATGGGCATCAACTTTTGGCATCACCTATCCTATGGTGGATGATGATTCCCAAAATATTTGGAACTTGTTCGGTGAAGGATATATTCCACATAACGTAATCATTGACCATACCATGACATTGCGGTATTCTGCTATCGGATTTAACCAATCTGCTGTCATTAATACCATCGAAACTTATTTAGCTGAAATGTCTCAGGATTGGGATGAGGATGGTATTATGAACGATGATGATAACTGTCCAAATACCTATAATCCCGATCAGATTGACACAGATGGAGATGGTCTTGGTGATGTCTGTGATGATGATGACGACAACGACGGGTGTCTTGATGAGGAAGATGCTAATCCGTTGATTGCATCCGGAGATATTGACTATGACGGTATCGCTGATGATTGCGACGCTTGCGATAATCTAAATGTATTTGTCCCTGGAAATGTCAATGGTGATGTCTTAGGTGGCGAGCCTCTTATTGATGTGCTTGACATCGTTGAATTAGTTAGCTATATGACAGGTGGAGCAGAACTTAGCGAATGTGGTATGGAGGCTGCTGATCTAACAGGTGATGGTCAGTATACTGTTCTAGACATTGTGAATATTGTAAATCTGATGCTCGGAGAGGCAGCAGGTGGACAAACAGGYCCCACTGGATTCTCTACCRTTACCGTGAGTGAGGGAGTTGACGAGGCTTTAATCACTGTTTTGGCTGATGAAGAAATAGGTGGACTCGAATTCTTCATTGAGGGTGAAAAAGTATTGATGAGCAAATTACATCTTAACTCTTCTAACTCGCATCTTCAAATAGCTAGTTCATCTGATGAAGAAGGCACAAGGGTWCTGATTTACGATCTTTCAGGACTCGGGATTGTTGAACSGCTAGAAATAACAGTAGATGAGCTAAAACAAGTCCACATTAAGAATGTTATAATMGGCAGCAAAAGAGGGAGTGAAATAAGTCATTCAGTCACTTATTCAAGAAACGCTGCATCCATTGGACTGCCATCAAAACCTACGCTGCATGAGAATTTCCCCAATCCCTTTAATCCGGTGACTACGATAAGCTTCAGCATTCCTTATGAGACAACCGTCAATTTGGAAGTCTATAATCATCTGGGTCAGCTTATCGAAACGCTGGTTAATTACGAATTCATGTCAGCCGGTCAGTACGATTTTTCCTGGAATGCTTCTGAACAATCATCGGGTGTTTACTTCATCCGTATGCAAACACCGGNAAAAACGTCCCTGAAAAAAGCTGTTCTCTTAAAGTAATTTTCATAAAAAANACCAATTTGAAAAARGGGCCGAGAGCCCYTTTTTTTTRAGTTAAARTCGTTGTTGTCCATAAGTGAGAAAAGTAAATTCCYACGCTTTTTGAATATCTTWTGAGGYATTTCCTTATATTTGGGGAGTCGTCTAATGGTAGGACAGCGGATTCTGGTTCCGTAAGTGAGGGTTCAACTCCTTCCTCCCCAGCATTGGCGCGTTCGTCTAGGGGTTAGGACGCTGGCCTCTCAAGCCGGTAACACGGGTTCGATTCCCGTACGCGCTACAGAAATTGCCCAGTTAGTTCAATGGATAGAACACGTGGCTACGGACCACGAGATAGGGGTTCGAATCCTCTACTGGGTACTATACGAATAGTCCTTTGTTGGTCTGTTATTAGATAATTTCAATAAGTAGGAGTTTTAAGAACTTGAGAATACTGAATGATACTATTACAACTAAAGAACGTTGGGCGAAAATGCCCCTTGTTGAACAAATGGCAAATATTGGCAGTGAAATCAGCAGGGCGAGCCATTGGCGAATAAAAAATAATGTAGAATATTCAAATAATGCAGTTAATCGAGCTCTTGAACTCATCACTTTTACCATTGACTCTATTTCAGTTAAGTTGCATTTAAAAAAATTAACCAGGGTTAGAGAAGCAATTAATGATTACTTTTATGGAAGCAACAAATTCTCATCATCAGATGTTTTGTGGCAGAAATATTTTGATCATTTTAATTACGCTGCAAGGCTTATGCAAACTAAGATTTGATTTATAACAGTTTAACCAGTAGCTCAGTTGAATTGACTTATGTATAGCAATTTTATCGAATTTAAACTCGATTTTTAAGTGGTTTAACATTTTATTAGATTCTTATCTCAGTTATTGATTTCTTTATCTTCTGAAACTTATATTCTAAACGCCTAGAACTACAAAGGCGAACGAGGTAAGAACTAAACATCAATGTCATAACCCAATAAAGGGGGCAAACGTTGGATAAGAAGAAAATTTTAGTTTCTGTCTATTCTGGATTTTTCCTGATCTTCATCTTATTCCTTTTTGCATCACCTGGAGCACTCTTTGGACAGGATGATGAAGATGACGAAGGTACTTTTTGGGAGGATGAAGAGTACTATGATGAAGATACGACTGAGTATTATGAAGACGACGAGTACTATGAAGATGATGAGTTCTATTACGATGATGAGGACACCTCTGATTTCGAATATAGCGATGAAGATACTTTAGACTTTTTCGAAGACGATTATATCTATGGTGAGGATGAGGAGGACGAATTAACCGACTTGGAATTTGCAGAGGAAGGTGAGCGTAAAGGTTACACTGTTCAATTGTCATTCGCATCACCTGGATATGTAAACCACACCCTTGAAACGTGGAATTCAAAAATAGATTTTCGAGCGAATATTGATTTACCTATGCTCATGGAAGTTGGCTCGGTTAAGTTTCGAATTGGTGTAGAATTGGGAACATTCTCATTTGAAAACTATCTTCCAGTAGGTGGAGAGTTTTCCGGGATTGGAGCCATGGGTATTCTCAGTTTCCCTGCAGGTCCCAGTACAGTTCAAATAGGTGGAGGAATTATGGGATCATCACCATCGATCATGGCGAGCCAAAGTTTCGGAATAAATATCGCTGCATTTAATATTCGTATCGGCATTCGAACCACGATGGCTTTCAGCTTGCCTGACGGATTTGAAGCGGACGATACCAGTGCTAACTGGCTGGATGGCTTCTTATCTATCGGTTACACACTGTAATCAGGGTCACTTTATGGAGAACTCCTGGAAAGTAAATCCTTAGAAATGAGATTTGTATTGAGAAAGACATATAGAATCCTCGGGATGCTCATTATTATGATGTCAACTCATTTGAGTGCTATCGTCATCAATAATGGAACATCTACTCTTTCTGGGAATGATGGTTGGCTTTTTGATTATACCAGTACAGACAATGGTGATGGTGCCATTTTATATAATAACACTGCCTATCAAGTTGATTTTTCTTTTGATGTGGGAGATACCACTGAGGCATACTACATCCTATTGGCTACCGATCTGGATGAGGACGATAATTATTTGGAACATTCAGGTGTATGGGAACAGATAGAGTCAAGTACATATAATGGATCAGGAGAATCACTTACAGAGACGGTACGTTATTACGAAGGTATTAACGATGTAAACTCCACTTACTCTAAAGATGGTCAACCATTTAAATTTTATGTCCGACGGCGTGCAGTCAGTGGATTTCAGGATACTTTATCTCTTTCGGGTGAGTTTGAGTGGCGGTTAGAGCCTCCTAGTTCCCCAGGTAACCCAAACCTTGATACGGACCACGACACTGGTACTAGTACAACAGACAACGAAACTCAACTTACCGATCTGGATTTTACAGTTACCAGTTTAATTGTAAGCGGCAATAATTATGAAGTGGCGTTGGTCGAGGCAAATGATAATAATACATGGCAGTCCTCAAGCGCCAATCTGGTCACACCTCTTGAGATTACAACAGCCACAACGATGACTCTAACAAATGATGATTTTTCTGATGGTTATTGGTATTTAAGAGCGGTCTTAGTAAATCCATATGGCTGTATTGGCACTTCAGGTGAGCTAACTATTCTTGTGGATACTCAAGCACCTAGCCAACCAGACATACCAGATCTGAAGTCTACCTCAGATTCTGGATCTAATTCCAGTGATGACGTTACAAATGACCAGACCCCAACTTTCACCATTTCTCCCAGTTCTGGCTTTATAAAGGGAGACGATGTTATAAGGATCTATTTTTCAGATACATATGTTACTCTTACCGACTCAATTATTAGCAGCGGCAATCCCAATGGAAATTACAGTTCATCTGATTTTACGGTTCAAATTGGAGAGTTAACGCAAGATAATGAATACCAGGTGTACTCTAAGTTGGTGGATGATGCCGGGAATATCTCAAATGGATCGGACAGTTTAACATTAACCCTTGATACGACAGAACCCACTACTCCTGCAAAACCGGACTTGGAAGCAAATTACGATACCGGATTTGAAGATGATGACAATACTACCAACTTGGGGACCGCAACTGATGATTTCCTGATTACGATCGGTTCATTAACTGATTCTGATATTGATTCTGTCTTTCTGGTTATGGACAATTCTGATACACTGGGTAGGATAGAACTGGGGGTAGGCAACACCTCCCATACGTTTACACTAAACAGTTTGACAGAAGCTGCACATATCTTTAAAGCGCTTGTAAAAGATATTGCTGGAAACGAAAGTGCTGATTCACCAAGTCTAACTGTAACAATCGACACAACTGCACCCGGTCGTCCTACGCTAGACCTATTATCATCCAGTGATAATGGTCGTTTAAACGATGATGATCTTACTAACGACGATACTCCGACGATGACTACAGGAAATCTCACTTCTAGTGATTCTGTGATTTTCTACGATAACGGTGTCCAGATACAAGGCAACCTTGTAGATGCATCATCTATGGAGATCACCTTGAGCCAGCTGCAAAATGGAAGTCATCCACTCACTGCAAAAGCAGAAGACACAGCTGGAAACTTTTCACTTACCAGCACACCAGTGGTAAACGTCCGTATCGATACAGACCCACCATCACAGCCAGACGGTCCGGATTTGAAAGATGCGTCTGACACTGGTCATGCGACTGATGATAATTATACCTCGGATACCACACCTGAATTCACTATTGGATCTGTGGCAACACTTGATTCTATTGTACTTAATATTGATACTCAGGAAATAGGACAAGTGCCGACAGGCAGTTCCATTGATATAGTTGTACCTTTAGCTATTTCACCTGATGGGAATTACGTGGTTTATGCTACCAAAATTGATTCCGCAGGTAATTCTACTGACGGTTCTTCTCTGACCATAACCATTGACACAGCAGATCCTTCTACTCCTGCTGCACCCGATCTCACTGATGCCACAGACTCCGGCAGAGAAAATGACGATGATAAGACAATGGAGATGCGTCCTGTCTTCACAGTATCAAACATCAGTGTTGGCGATTCACTTTATTTGAAATTTCGCGATTCTAACGGAGATACGACTATATATGCTCGAGCTGAGGCTGATGCTACAGATGAAACATTGACTGCGGCTTCTGATGTGGCTGAGGGATCGCACAACGTCTGGGTTATGGCATTTGATCTGGCCGGCAATCAGACTGAAGGAACTGTGCTCTCTAACGTGGAAATAGATACCACACCTCCGGCTCAAGTCGGCAGCATTCCAGATTTGGAGCAAACTTCAGACACAGGATTTCTTGATGATGACAATCTGACTTCAGACAGGACACCATCCTTCAATATTACCAGTGTAACAGATGCTGATTCAATCTTATTGTATTTCGATAACAATGTTGTTGCTTCTTCCATGGTTCCCGGTGGAGCCACCAACGTGGTTYTGACTKCWMCTCAGCARAATGYTGGWACKTACTYCMAAYRGGTTAARGYYAARAGGATTGAYGTGGTGGGGAATACATCCGTTGCCAGCGATTCTATAAAACTACGTATTGATACGGACAATCCGACGACTCCCTCATTGACAGGAATCCTTCCTGCGGATGATAGCGGTTTCCTAAACAGTGATGGGTATACAAACGATGATACACCTTCGCTAATCGTTACGAATGTGGAGGGAGTGGATTCCATCACTGTTACTCTYGATGGCGTCTCGAATGATTATACCCGCAGAAYCATTGTAAGTCAAGCGGGTACAGATACATTAACGATWGTCTCATCGCTGTCAGACGATGTTTACCAGTTGACGGCAGTTGCGAAAGATTCTGCGGGGAATCTTTCTGGTACAAGCGGAATCTTGAGAGTCACGATTGATACCGATCCTACAGATCCAACTCTTACGAATTTGTCTATCGATTTGTCAGGTACAAGYGATACCGGAACAGATAGTACGGATAATTTTACTAAAGACATGACACCCACTTTTAGAATCACCAAYGCTACKKTTGCAGACTCACTATACATTCAGATTGAAGATGGCTCATCAAACAGTGATATAGTAGATGGAGAAATCGCGACTGCTGCTGCACTGTCGATGACGTCTCAAAATTTAACAACGTTGAGTAATATTACTTACTCAGATGGTGACTACACGTTTTACGTTTTTCCTAAGGACAGTGCCGGAAATATTCCTAATAGTGGGTTATGGCCTTCTTTATCAGTCGAATTTGATACAGATCCTCCAAATGCAGCGGGAATTTCAGTTGATCTGCTCGGCACRGATGACTCTGGCAGAGATTCTACGGATGAATGGACGAACGAGTTGCAGCCAACTTTCCGTATATCAGGTCTGACAGCACAGGATTCGGTTTACCTTGTTGCTGGAACCGACACTGTTACTAGAGATATTTCTACTACGACTTTCAAGGATTTAGTTCCTGATGCCAACCTTCCGGAAAGTTCGATGAGTGTAAAAGCACTWGCTCGAGATTATGCCGGGAATTTATCTGATGCCTCTGCAGTACTTACAGTAGTRACGGATACCACAGCTCCATCGCCACCGAATACAGCTGATCTTCATGAAAACTACGACTCAGGATTTTATTTAGATGACGATGTTACTAAAAACAGTATCCTCGGATTTATAATTGATGGTCTTGTAGATGGCGATTCCATCACTTTTTATATCAATAATGTTGTGAAGTCATTTACAGCAATAGGTGGCTATTCTGCACCAAATGCTTCCGGAGGTGAAGTTGGGCTTCTTCATGCTCCGTCTGCACCTGGATCGTTAACTGTGAAAAGCRCGGTTACAGATTCTGCTGGAAACACATCAACTTTTTCTGGGGAGATGGTTGTTAAACTGGATCAAACCCCACCTGGCCAAACCGATAAACCAGATTTAGTGGATGCTAGCGATACAGGCACGAATAACTCTGACGATGAGACAAACGATCAGACGCCAACCTTCCTCATAGGGAAYGTCACCCCGGGAGACTCGATTTTCATTGCCATTGAGAAAGGTGGTGATACGGACACCACGGGAAGGGGATTTGCGTCGGGAAATACCWTTGAGATCACTATGGAAGACATGACCGCCGATGGAGTTACTGACGACGAAGGTAACTTCACGTTCAAGGYTGTAGCTCGAGATTCGGCAGGGAACCAATCACAAGTGTCACAGGTGCTTGTTGTCAYTGTMGATGCTACCAGTCCAGTACCGCCCACGGTCGATCTTACTGGTATCAGTGATTCAGGTCGTGACTCAACAGATAATCTGACAAACGAGTTACAACCGACGTTCCGCATATCTGGAATTACGGATCAGGATTCTGTCTATCTGGTGGCTGGAACAGATACGGTAACTCGTGACATTGCCAGCGCGAGCACCATCAATTTAACGCCCGACTCCAATCTTCCTGAGACTCCGTCATTAAGTATAAAAGCTTTAGCTAGGGATTATGCGGGGAATCTGTCTGCCGCATCTACGATTCTCTCTGTAGAAACGGATACTACTGCACCAACACCACCAAATGATGCTGACCTCGATTCAGGTTATGACACTGGTTTTTACTCGGACGATGATCTCACAAACAGTGCTATCCTAGGTTTTGTAATAGATGGGCTAGTCGATGGTGATTCCATAACCTTATACGTCGATGATACCCAAAAGTCATTTGTTGCTCTTGGTGGATACTCAGCTCSCAATGCTTCCGGTGGAGTAGTTGGTCTTCTCTRCGCTCCATCAGTCCCCGGATTGTTGGACATTAAAAGCACGGTAACAGATTCTGCYGGAAACACATCAACTTTTTCWGGGGAGATGGTTGTTAAACTGGATCAAACCCCACCTGGCCAAACCGATAAACCAGATTTAGTGGAWGCTAGCGATACAGGTMATTTGAACACCGACGATTATACGAGCGATTTAACACCCACATTCTCGATAGCAGATGTAACAGCCGGCGATTCAATCTATACTATAGTCTCCAGCGGTAGTGAATCTGACACCACAGGTACAGGATTTTCAACCAATGATACGATTCAGATAACTATTAGTAACCTGGCATCAGATAATGTATCGGAAGATGATGGCGTATTCTCGTTTACAGCATTTGCTGTTGATTCTGCCGGAAATGCATCTGCTTCAGTGTCTTCTGCGCTTTCGGTTACGATAGATACCACGGCTCCTTCAGCACCGATTATTACTCTTCGAGCAGGAGACGACAGTGGCGTTTTGAATGATGATCAGCTTACCAATGTAATGAACCCTCAATTCAATATCTGGAACGCAGATGGAGAGGATTCTCTTTATATCGCAGCTGGTAGCGATACAGTTTTCAGGGGAGTGCCAGATGAAAATCCAGACATTGTTTCAACCGATTCCACAACTGAAGGGACAATATCCTATACAGCCCTTTTGAGGGATAAAGCTGGAAATTTGTCTTCTGTTTCAACAGCTTATCCAGTAGTAATTGATACGACTCGGCCGGGTACGCCATCTCTTCCGAATCTTTTATCTGCAAGTGATGCCGGCTTCGATGACGAAGATAACATCACCAATGTAACTCTGCCCAACTTTGTCCTCACAGGTTTAACTCCAAGCACAATAGACTCAGCTCTGATCTATTTTGATGGATCTGTTGCTGGCTCACAATGGATCTCTCAGCCGCTGATCGATACCCTTCAGATTGATCCGCAGAGTTTCAATCCAGTAGAGATTATAGGTGTAAGTGTTGGGGCRATAGATTCTGCCGGTAATGTGTCCTTAATAAGCGATACTCTGATTATCAAAATTGATACTGATCCTCCTACTACTTCTGATCCTGACCTCATCCCATCATCTGACCTGGGAGAAAGTTCTACGGATRATGTAACCAGTGATAATACACCTACCATTTTGTTCAGTACTCTTGAACCCGGTTCAATCAATAAATTGTACAGGATTGCACCCGGACCTCCAGCTGACACAGTTTTGGTTCAGGTAGATACAGTTGCTGCTGGAGAAGACACCCTTTCTCTCACGCCTTCTTCGCCTCTTCCAGATGACATTTACACCGTTTATTCTACGACAGAAGACACTGCTGGAAATGTAGTTGAGAGCGGTGATTTACTTAATCTTGTTATTGATACACAAGAACCGTCAGCAGTTATTTCTCTTGAAGATTCACTGGTGAGGCTTGAAGATCTATCTGATACGGTTCGGGTTAACTTCAGTGAAGGGATGAGTAATCCACCACAGATATCGGTCAGATATGCTGGAGGAGCAGTTCAGGATACTTCCGATATGACTGCTGAGTTCGACTCGGTATGGTTCTTTCTGCTTGATATTCCCGATAATAACGATGGTACAGCAACTATCAGCATTACAGCTACTGATAACGCATCCAATGAACTTGATTCACTCAATATAGTCGGACGAACTCTACTTAAGATAGATAACACAGATCCGATTTTCAGCAGCATTACACCGGACACAGGTTCATTTGTGAACTATACTGAGGTGGCATATACCATCACCGAACATGCCAATAATCCCAATCGACTCGATTCTGCTACCTTCACTTGGACACCAACAGGTCCCGGTTCCATCATACAGGCAGACCTCGAAACGTTTGAACTGGATGTTGGTAYCCACTCTCTTGGAACGCTCGCCGCTGACCCTCAGCTTGAAGATGGTGTGCTCTATACATTGTCGATCACAAGTCAGGATTCGGCCGGGAATGAAGGAACAACTATCGTAGGCAATGTAACGTACGACACCACTTCTCTATCGGCATTGCTGAYGTATTCTTCATACCTCACTCGTGCAGAYTCTACGGTGAYAATTACGGCGACGTTTAGTGAACAGACAGGTGGTATTCCTTCTCTACTGATAGAGTACAATAGCGGCGCTG